>CAZJHB010000025.1:0-7438 GCA_964545685.1 uncultured Candidatus Peribacteria bacterium
TTCAACATTGTATACTAGAACTATTACTTCATTTTTCAATTGTACCTGGTACTACTCAAGCATTTGTTGTATTACAAAAAAAGAAAAATATTAGAACTAAAAAAAATAAAATTTTACTTTTCATATTTTTTATTAATATTATATACTATATTCATTACTATATATAATATACAATATTATATTTTTTTTGTCAAAAATTTAATTAAAAGTAAAAGTAAGCTTATGAAAAAAATACATTTTTTTTTATTTATAATTATATTATTAATATTATTATCTTATTGATATTTTCATTATTATAATAATGAAAATATTTTAAAAAAATATATTATTAATAATATAGAAAATTGAGCATTATGAAAAAGATTTTGATGTTGAAAAAACAATGAAATAAATTGATATAATTGTGGGACCAATATGGATCAAGCAGCAATGGTTAATTTATATTGAGAATTATATGCTAGAACAAAAAATAATGACTATTTAAAAGAAGCATTAAAATTTTTTTATACTTGAAATTGAACATATTGATTTACAAAACAAAAATATGATTTAGATAACCAAAAAGAAATTTGAGAAATATTAAATTCTAGTTTAAAATTATATTTATTAACTTGAATTGAAGATTTTAAAGAAACTATAGAATGATTTATAAAAGAAATAAATTATAAAAAATTAAATGATGATATTGATAAATTTAATTTAGCTTACTGATTAATAACAAGTTCTTATTTTTTAAAAAATGAAGAATATTTAAAAAAATATTATGAATTAAAAAATATTACAGATTCAAACTCAATTTTATATGATAATTTAATTTTATTAGAAGAACTATATTATCCTTGAAATAATGATATAAATAAAATAAATACAAATATTAATTTTTCAAATAATGATTGAATAAATTTTTATAATATTTTTAATAAACTTGAATTATTATCATTATTAAATAAAAATGAAATTATAGAGAAAATAATTAAGAATAATATTGATTATTTTCTGAATTTAAACAATAATCATATGACAATATGAAAATGATTAATATCTATATGTAATTATAAAAATTGAGATTTATATGATACATTTATAAAAAATAATAAAGAAAAAATATTATCTAATTGATTTAAAGATAATACAAATAAATGATTTTCATATGCTAATGAATGAGATAATTTTTCTCCTTTTTTTCTAAGCTTATATTGAAAAATTATTGAAAACAAATGTTATCATTGGTTAGTTGATAAAAGTTTTTATGAGAACTTTAAAATAACAAATATAGCAAATTTCAATCAAGATCAATATTCATGATTAACAAATAGAAAAATTTTTTTATACTTAATATATTCATATAATAATTCAAATTATATTGATTTAAATTTAATTATTACTAATTTAACTAACAATGAAATAAAGCTTAATTTTATTAGTTTAGAAAATAAATACAACACTATATTCCCTAAAAATATAATTTTAAAAGCTTGAGAATATAAAAGTATAAAATCAAAAATTGAAAATAAAAAATTAGATAGTTCTAATTTAAAATTCTATTTTGAAGATGAAAATAATAATAAATATTTTGTTGATCCATAAAATAATTTTGATAAAAAATATTTTTTAATACTATCTTTAGGGACCTCTGCAAAATTATTAATTTTAAAATACATATGTTATACTTATCTTTTTTTCTATTATTGTTATCTTATATTTTTATAAACAAGAAAACAAAATACTTTAAATTTGTTTGTTTGCTTTATTTTTTATTTTTTATTATTTCAAGTTTTTATTTTATTTCTAATTATTTTACATGAAAATGAATTAGTGAAGCTGTATTATTTCATATTTTTTATGGATTAGATTGATATAATTTAAAAAATAATATTAATATTATTATAATATCTATTTTATTATTATTATTTTCAATTTTATTACCTTTTTTATTATATTTTTTTTGAAAAAAAACTAATTTTATAAATAAAAAAATTATAATTTTTTTATGAATTTTATTTCTAGTAATATCTTTTATAATAAACCCTTTTACTAAAAATTTTTTAGAATTACAATGATTTTTTAATAAAGAATTTAAAAATAATATTGATTTCTATTCATTATATAAGATACCTAAAATTGATCAAACATTAAACAAAGAAACAAAAAATATTATTTTTATTTATTTAGAAAGTTTTGAACAAACATATCTTGATAATGAACTATTTCCTTGATTAACAAATTGATTAAATAAATTAAAGAATAATTCAATATATTTTGAAAATATAAAACAAGCCTATTCAACTAATTGGACTATTTGATGAATGGTTTGAAGTCAGTGTTGAATCCCCTTAATTATGAGATGAGATATAAAAGTAAATGAAAACATTGATGAATATAATTTTTTGTCTTGAGCTTTTTGTATCTGAGATTTTTTAAAAAAATATAGTTATAATTTAAATTATTACTGATGAGCATCATTAGATTTTGCTTGAAAATGAAATTTTTATAAAACTCATTGATTTAATAATATAAAATGATCAAAAGAATTAATCAATGAATTAGATAATAAAAATTATAGAAATAATTGGTGATTATATGATGATACCACATTTGACAAAGCTTATGAACAATATAAAATTTTATCTAAAAAAGATGAAAATTTTTGATTATTTTTAATTACACTAGATACTCACTGATGAAAATGAATGTTATCAGAATCATGTATAGATAGAACTTATACAAGTAACAAAAATAAAAATATTTTAAATTTATTAAATAACTATTATTGTACAGATTATTTACTAGATAATTTTATTGAAAAAATAAAAAGTTCTGATAATTTTAAAAATACAATAATTGCAATTACATCTGATCATTTAATTAATAATTCAATAGATTCTAATAAAAATATAGTAAATACTATAAAAGAAGAAAATAAAGAAAGAAAAATGCTATTTATGATAATTGATGAAAATCAAACAAAAAAAGAAATAGAAAAAAATTGAACAACACTTGATATTTGAGCTACTGTATTATCAAAAATGTGATTTAATATTAAAAATTTTTGATTATGAATAAACTTATTTTCAAATTGAGAATCTTTAGATAATAATACTTTGCAAAGCTATAAAGAATATTATACAGATTTCTGGGAAAAAGATAATTTATCAATTAATAAAAATATTAAAAACAATGATTCGCTTGAAAGAATTGCTCATGCTTGATGAATTTATAAATGAAAAACATATACTAATTCAATAAATGCTTTAGAAAAAAATAAAAATAATTATAATTTATTTGAAATCGATTTTTCTTGGACAAGTGATAATAAAATGGTTTGTATACATGATTGGGAACGGTGATTTAAAACAAATTTTTGAAAAGATTTAAATTGATATATTCCAAATTATAAAGAATTTCTTTTATATGTAGAAAATAATAAATTATATAAAAATTGTAATTTAGAAAATTTAATAAATTGGTTAACAAATAATCCTAATAAATATATAGTAACTGATATAAAGAGTAATAATATAGAATGATTAAAATACATAACTGAAAAATATCCTAATTATATTAATAGATTTATACCTCAAATTTATCAACCAGAAAATTATGATATAATAAAACAATTATGATATAATAAAATAATTTGGACACTTTATAAATATTGGAAAGATAATGATTCTGTTATAACAAATATAAAAAATTTAAATATGGATTTATATGCTATAACAATGCCTATAAAAAAAGTTGAAGAATGATTATGAATACAAATAAATAATTTATGAATTAAAACATACTCTCATACTATTAATTCTGAAGATGAATTTAATAAAATTCAAAAATTATGAATAGATGAAATATATACTGATAGTTTAATAAAATTTTAAATGAAAATACTTAATCTTATAAAAAACAATATAAAAATTATAAAATTTTTAATCGTTTGAATTAGTTCTACAATACTAGATGTAGTTTTTTTATACATTTTTGTAGATATTTTTTATATTCCTCTTTTTATTTGAGTTATTTTAGCTTTTTTAATTGCTGTTATTAATTGATTTACATGGAATAAAATTTGGACCTTTCAAGATAAATCTAATAAATATAAAAGACAATTTATAAAGTTTTTATTTGTCTCTACTTGATGACTTATACTTACACTATTTTTTATGTATTTTTTTACAAATATACTATGAATTTATTATATAATATCAAAATTATTAACATCAATCATAGTAGTAATATGGAATTTTTTAGGTAATAAATATTGGACTTTCAAATTAAAAAATACAAAAATTGAAATTCAAAATATTTTTAAAATAGAATATTCAATAATAATACCAGCTTATAATGAAGAAAAAAGAATTATAAATACAATAAAAGAAATAGAGAAGTATTTAAATAATAAAAATTATACTTATGAAATAATTATAGTTGATGACTGAAGTACAGATAATACAATAAAAACAATACAAAAATTAAATATAAAAAATTTAGAAATACTGAAAAATATAAAAAATAAATGAAAATGATATAGTGTTAAAAAAGGTATTTTAAAAGCTCAATGAAAATATATTTTATTTACAGATGCTGATAATTCTACCCCTATAGAAGAATTAGATAAATTAAATAAATATATTAAGCAATATGATATAATTATATGATCAAGATATTTAAATACTTCTAAAATAACTATAAAACAATCTTTTTTTAGACAAAAAATTTGAAGAATATGAAATTTAATAATTAAATATTTTTTAATAGATTGAATTGAAGATACTCAATGTTGATTCAAATTATTTAAACATAATTTTGCAAAAAAAGTTTTTTCTATGCAAAAAATAAATGGTTTTGGTTTTGATATGGAAATATTATTTGTTTCAAAATTAATGTGATCAAAAATAAAAGAAGTTCCTGTTAACTGGCATAATTCTCTTCCTTCAAGATTAAGACCAATTAGAGATAGTTTTAAAACTTTATTAGAATTAATTTTTATAAAAATTAATTATTGGTTTGATTGATATAAATAATATAATTATTATCTTCATACAATAATTCCCATTTTTTAGGAATATTAATTTGTTCCCACGCTCATACTTTTATAATTAATATTTTATTATTGTTTATATCACTAATATTATCATTATTAATTTTTTTATAATTCTTAAATAAACTAGATCAATTATAAGCAGATCATTCTATAGTTTTTTCAAAAGTAGAATTTATAAAATTTATTTTATTTAAATTATTATCTAAATAATAATTTAAATAAAATAAATAATTAGATAAAGAATTTATAACAATATCTGGCTTTTGTTTTTCAATAATCTCAACAATATTTTTTTCATAGTTATAAGTATATTTATTATTATCTAAATAATGAATTCAAATATTATTTACAAAAATAAAAATATTTAAAATAAATAATAATAATAATATCTTTTTATTTTTTAAAAATATTAATAAAGAGACATAAAATATTATTCAAAATAAAAAAAATCTTTCACTAAAAATTGTAGTTTTAAATATTGAATATATTATTGAACAAAATAAAGGAATAATAATTACAAAAATAAAATAATGTGATAATATATTTTTTTTATTTTTTAAATAATAATTAAAAATTAAAAATAAATATATTAATATAATAAATATATTAATAAATAAATAATTTTCTAATAAAAAATTTTCTTCAAATATATAATTAAATATATAAAAATAAATATTTATCAAAAATTGTGAGACATCTGAAATTTTTATTTCACTAATCCAATAATCATTCCCTACATTAATAGACTGTTTTAATAAAACAAAAAACCAAGGTAAATATAATAATCAAATAATAATATATCAAAATAATAATTTAAAAATATATTTTTTATCTAATTTTGATTTTATCATAAAATATAAAATATAAATAAATTGAGCAAAAGAAAAAAATAAAAAATAATTATGAGTATATAATCAAAATAAAACAAATAAAAAATATAAATAAAATTGAATTTTATTTTCTTTTTTTATAGCTAAACTTTCTAAATATCAAATCAAAAAATAACTTGAAGCTAAAAAAATTAAAATTCATAAAAAATACATTCTAATAATTGATGAAAATATCAAAAAATAAGTATTGAATATTAAAAATGTAGTAATTAATAAAAGATATTTTTTAAAATTATTTTTAAAAATAATTTTAAAAAACTTATATAAAAAATAAAATATAGGAAAAATTAAAAATATATTAGCTATTTTAAAACTAATAATATTATCATCTATTATAAAAGAATTTAGTTTTAAATAAAAATAATAAAGTGGAGGATGTACATCTCATGCAGTTGAAAAAATAATATCTTTAAAACTTTGCTGAATAGTTACCCAACTATAATATTCATCATAAAGAATATACAAATCTGAAAAATATAGTCTAAATCAAGATATAATAAAAAATACAAATATCAAAGTAATATAAATTTTATTAAATTTTTTATCAATATTTTTATTTAAATATTCTATTATTTTATTTTCACAAATAGAATAATATATAAATATTAAAATGAAAATAAATATAATAATTATATTATAAATATTAAAAAAACTCTTAAAATTTTTTAAAGTAATTAAATAATTCAATAAGAAATCATTTTTATAAAATTTAAATCAATTATAATTTTCTATTTTTATTTTTTCAACAACATTATCATAATTGCTAAAAGATAAAGAAAAATTTTCATATACCTCTTTTTTATTTATATCTTCTTTTTTTATTTCATTAGTATAAATATTTTCTTTAACTAAATAATAATTAATATTATTATTTTTATATAAAAAAGATAAAATATAGTTTTCACTATAACATATATTATAATCACAATTATTATAATTTAAATATAGATTATTAATATTTGTATCTCAATCTAATTCAAATATTTTGTTTTTTAAATTTTGAAAAGATTCATAATCAAACTTAATTTCAAAATTAATTAGTTGTTTATCTTCTAATTTTATTTTTTCAAAATTACTTATATAATTTTCATTTTTATCTGATAAATAAATACTTTCAATATTATTTTGAGAAGAAAAAATATCTTCATTAAATTTTAAAAATAAATTTACATTAAAAAAATAATATATTATTAAAATAAATAATAAAAAATAAATTGAAATTTTAAAAATTTTTCTCATTTGTATAAAAAATTAAACTAAAATTGGTTCTCCATACATTATTTTTTATTTTTTTCTTGTTCTTTCATTTTTTCTTCATGTGCTTTTCTTTTTTCTTCTTGTGCTTTATTTTTAAAAGCTAATTTTTTCTTTTCCCAAGCATCTTCTTGTTTTTCAATATCTATTAATGATTTATTTATTTTCTTTTCTACTAATTCTTTTGATTTTGAGTATTTTTCTCTTGATACAGTTAATATTTTTTTGTATCTATTAGCAAATACTTCTTCAT
>CAZJHB010000025.1:7538-11518 GCA_964545685.1 uncultured Candidatus Peribacteria bacterium
TTTTCTCTTGATACAGTTAATATTTTTTTGTATCTATTAGCAAATACTTCTTCATTTTTTTTATATGGAGGAAATGTTCAAGCAGAAAAAACATTTGAAGGCATTCAATCAATTAATTGCTTTATATAAATATTATATTTACTCAAATTCATTAAATCTTCTTCTGTAATATCTCAAGCAAAAACTTCTTTTAAAATATTTGAATCATGATATCAAACTTGAAAAGAAATAAGACTTCAAACATTACCAAATACTGCTCATTTTACTGATTCTTGCATTTGATCAATATATTGATTTGCCATAACAAGATTCAATTTATATTTCCTAGCTTCTGATAATATAGTGGCAAAAGAATCTGTAGCAAAATTTTGAAATTCATCTACATAAAGATAAAAATCTTCTCTTTTAGATTCATCTATATCAGCTCTACTCATGGCATCCATTTGAAATTTTGTAACCATCATAGATCAAAGTAATGCTGATGCATCTTCTCAAATTTTACCTTTTGATAGATTAACTATGATTATTTTTTTATTATCCATAGCCCATCTTATAGAAAAACTATTTTTAGGTTGCCCAAGTACATTTCTCAAAATAGTACTAGATAAAAATTGTCATACTTTATTTAATATTGGTCAAGCTGCTTCAACTTTTTGGTTAGGAGCCATTTTTGCATATTCTCAAGTCCAAAATTTTCTAACAACAGGATCTGTAACTTTATTAACTACTTTACTTCTATATACTTCACTTGTAAGCATCAAAGGAATAGAAATAAGAGTTGTATTTGGATATTCAAGTAAAGCTAAAATTGTATTTCTTAGTATATGTTCTAATCTAGGCCCCCAAGAATCACCAAAGATTTTCTTGAATATTCAAACAAGTCAAGATGCAACAAGTGGTCTATGCTCTGGCTTTACATTATCAAGCATATTAAAGGCAATTGGCCAAGAGGTATCAGAAGGATCAAAAATTATAGTTTGATTTGTTCTTGATTTTGGAATATGTCAAATAACTGCTTCTGCTAAATCTCCATGAGGATCAATAACGGCTACTCATCTTCATTTTTTTATATCATCAAGAATCATATTTTCAAGTAAAGTAGACTTACCCATTCAAGTTTTTCATATAATATAAGCATGTCTTCTTCTATCTCATGGTCACATTCAAAAACTCATATTTGTTCATCTAAAATTTGTTTTTCAAATAGGAGTAAGATTAGTTTGAGGAGTAATATCATCTGTTAAATCAGGATCTATTATTGGTAAATTTGATGGTGGTTCAAAAGCTCTTGCAGATATCCAATTAATTTGAGGTGTTTTAACATAACTTGTTGGTAAATGAACAAGTCATGAAAGTTCATTTGTAGTTAATACAAATAAATTATTGATTTTTCTTCTCTTTACATCATTTATCATATCAACATTATGAAAAATTCAATCTAAATTAAAACTATTTAATCAAAAATTTGAATAAATTCATAAAGTTGAAAAAACTTCTTTTATTGAACTTTTAGCCTCAACTGGATCTTCTCAAGCATGAATTATATTAATTGAAGTAACATATCATTCATGTGATATTTTATTCAAAAAATATTTTGGTATTTTATTATCATCATCTCATATATTTTCCTCATTTATATTTTCTAAATCGTCTTCTTTTAATTCTTCTTCAACTTTATCTTCTTGTCTTTTAAAAACTAAAACAAAAAATTTCAAAATTAATAAAAAAGGAAAAACAATTATTTTAAAAATAATATAATAAGGACTAAGCATCAGATTTTTTATACATTTAGGATAATTAGATCTTAATATTTTGATCTTTTTTCAAACATTTTTTTTCCATAAATGTGAAGAAACTGGTGCAAAATTTATTTGAATTGTATTAAGAGTATATACTCAAGTCCTACCAAGAGACGATGTTATTGAAGAATACGGATCTACTTCTTCTTTTTGAGAATCTTCTTGAAGTTCAACAAAATTTTTGATTGGATATAAATAATCTTTATTTAATGATACTTTTCATACTGATATTTTTTCTTCAGGTATTTTTTCTAAATAATCTCAAACTTTAGTTATTTCAATATCATTATATTGAGCGTATATTTGATTTATTAAAAAATTTGTATATTTTGACGGTGACACTATAAAAAACCTAATTCTATTCCCTATTTTAGTTATTTCTAGAGAAAAATTAGTTTCTTGTTTGTTTATTTTTTTTGAGTATTCATCAAAAACTTTATGTAAAACTATAAGTATATGATCAAAAACTCAAGGTCATTTTTGATTATTTCTATTAACTAAAAGTTCTAAAACATCTTTTTTTTGCATTATTTTTTTTTATATTTTTTTATTTAAAGCAATAAATCTCAAAAAGCGTACTTTAAGGATACACAGAAAATAAATATGTTATTATTATACTATAAAAGTTTGAAAAAAGCAAGGAGAAATTAATTTTTCTAATTGGGTACCGGTACCCAAAAAAATCTTTTTCTAAAGCTAAATATTGAGGTACCGGTACCCATTTTCTATAAAATTAAGAGAAAGCTAAAAAAAAAATGCTAATAATTATATAAATTATTAACATATTCATTTTTGCTTAATATTTTTGGAGCGAGGGACGAGGTTTGAACTCGCACACCCAAGGGTTGAAGCCTTAGTACACTCACTCTATTATGTTACCCTCGCAAAAATAAAGCATTGAAATTATATAAAAAATGTTCATTAAGTCAAATTTATTTTTGTTTTTTTGAAAAATATATTAAAATATAAGTATTAGTACTAATTTATATAAGCTATGTTAAAAATAAATATTGATAAAATTATTACAGAATTATATGATAATTTCATAAATAATATAGAATATTATTCACCAAAAATTACTTGGGCTTTAGTTATTTTATTAATTTGAACTCTATTTTCTATATTTATATATAAATTTGTAATATATACTTTTAAAAAATTTAAAATTATTGAATTTATAGACAAATTTAATATAAAAATTGATAATAATAATCAACAAAATAATACGCAAAAAAAAGAAAATATAATTCCTAGAAAAATATCTGATAAAATAAAAATAGATAAAATAGTAGCAAAATCTTTTTCTTATTATGTTTTTTTAATATTTTTTAGGTATGCAATAAGTAAAATATGAATAGAAGATATAGAAAGTTTTTTAGATGATTTGCTATGATATTTACCAAAATTATTTATATGAGCATTGATTTGATTTTTTTGAATAAGATTTGCTAATTTTATTCATAATGTAACTTATCATACTCTTAATTTAACAAAACAAAAAACAGCAAAAATTATCGCTTCTTGAGCTAAAGTTATAATATTATTTTTTACTTTAATGGCTGTTCTTGATCAAGTTTGAATTGCTTGAGAAATTACTACAATTATACTTATATGATTTATATCAATGTTATCCATTGCTTGATGATTAGCTTTTTGATTATGATGAAAAGATGTAGCAAAAGAAATATTAGAAAGTTTTAGAAAGTAAAAACTCCTCAAATGAGGATTTTTTATTTTATTTGATAAAATTGTCATTGTCCATATATTTCTGTATAATCTGGAGAAGTAATAGCAGGTAAAATATAATCACATTGTCTAACCATAGCACTAAAGTCTAAAAATGAAGAACAAGGACAAGATTCACATATGATATTTCAAGATATAATTGATGCATTATTATTTCAATTACATAAATAGTTAGAGAAATCTTTTGTTTCATTCTTTAATAAACATACTCAAGAAGGATCACAATAATATCAATCATTACAATCATCATCATTAGAACAAATATCTGATAATATTGGACATCAGTTATTATTTTCATCTCATTCTATATCTGGACATTTATCCTCATCTCATTCAACTCAATCATTATCAAAATCAATATTTTCTGTATAGTTATTTTGAAGTTCTTCTATATTAATTGTTCAATCACCTCAATCACCTCAATCACCTCAATCA
>CAZJHB010000026.1:0-11450 GCA_964545685.1 uncultured Candidatus Peribacteria bacterium
TTAGATAAATTACATGATTCAAATATACAATCATTAAATACTTTAAAAGAAAGATTTTTTCAAGAAAAATCTATCTTATAAAAATGGATATTTGATATTTCTTTTTCCTGTAAAATTTTTAATAGTATTTTAATATCTGAAATTTTTTTCATTATATTAAATTTTTAATTATAAAATCATGCCTAATATTTTCTTGTTCTAATCTTAACTTATTTTCATTTATATATTTAAATAATTCAAATTCATCTTCTTCTAAATATTGATTTAAATTAAAAAGTTCTTCTTTTCATATAATCTTTCACTTTCAAATAAAACCTTTATATAAATTAAAAATTTCTTTTGTCATAAATATACTTTTTGTATTTGGAAAATACTTTCTACATTGTGCTAATATTTTAAATCAATGACTATCTAAATCTCAAAAATAATATATTTGTTTTTGTTTAAGCCATAATATATCTTTTAAATGCGATATTTTAAATCATTTTCACCAAATTATTATCGCGTTTTCTACAAAAGGAAAAGTAAGATAATTTATTTCATTTTCTACAATAAAAACTTTTTTAAAAGAATTTTTTATTTTACAAAAATCTGAAATTTTTAAGGATATGTCATCTACTTTTGCTCATAAAAAATTACTATCTAAATTTTTATCTAAAAATCTAAATCTAATAAAATTCGGTTTTATTTTTAATCAAAATTTTTCCTCAAATTTTTTTCATTCAAAAGAAAAAACTCAATCCTGTTGTAAATCTATAAAAAGTAATAATTTTTCTATTATATTTTTATTTTTTTCAATAAATTTCGTATCAATATCTATCTCAAGTTCTCTAATATATAAATATTTTTTAGGATTTGTTAAAAAATATCTTAAAACTTTTAATATATTTTTCCATTTTCAATTATAATCATTAATTATATTATAATTAACTTTCAACCATTCATTTAAAAAATTAAAATTTTTTATTATTTCAACATTGTCACAAAAAATTTCAAAATCTTTTGTTTTATTAATAAATTTTAAATATGAATACTCATCTTCAAATTCAATACTCTCAATTAATGTTCATTTTAAAGTTTTAATTGTATTTAATTTTAATCATCTGTTTATTTTTGATAATCTATTTAAATCAATTTGAAGTTTATCTACAATATTAGCATTTCTTTTTATAGAAATTCTTGGAACGACAAAAACCAAAGACATCTTTTCTCACAAAACATATGCCTCCAAAAATTTTGAGTAACTTTTTTGTATTTTATTTACAATTTTTTTCAATTGCATAATCTATATATAAATTATAATAGCATTTCTTGTTTTAATTCTTCAATTCTCTCAACTTCTTTCTTTAAATATTCATTTTCTACTTTACTTTGTGGTTTAGATTTAATTTTTTCTTCTATTTTTGTTCTTGACTTTATATCTATTTTATTTTTAAAAGATCTTTCTCAATCTATATTTGCAATAAAATAAATAGAATTAACATAATCTTCTAGTACATTTATAGTATTTGTTGGAGTAATTATAAATAATTGTAGTTCAAGTTTTTTAAATAAATCAAGTACATATCTAGAATTATCAATATCCAATTTTGCAAAAACTTCATCAATAACAACTAATCTAAAAGATTTTGATAATACATTTGTAATTAAATTTTCGTTTTCTTCTTTTATTCAATATTGATAAAGTAAAGCAGAAGCCAAAACCGAATAAGCAAGTTTTATTGTTTGTCCTCAAGATTTTCAACTTGATGATTCATATATATCTTTTAGATTATCATCTTCTCTATATAATTCTTTTATATTAAATAAAAACCAATTTCTAACATCAATCATATTATTTTTCCATGTTTCATTTGACTTATCAAGTAATTTTTCCATAAGTTGCTTAATATCTTCAAATGCTTTTAATTTATCAGAAGAGTCTAGTTCTCTTTTATATATTACTTTATCTCTAAATTCTTTCTTAAAATCTTCAATTCATTCTGATTTTTTAGTATTATTTCTCAAATTTATTTCTATATAAGTATCTTTAGAATAATTTATTGTTTTTAAAGTTTTATTTATTTCTTCAACTTTATATTTTATTCTATCGGCTTCATTTTCCAAAGTATTGTAAAAATCATTTAATCTTACAAATAAAGTATATCTAAATTCTTTTTCAAATTTTTCTCTATATTTATATAGTTCTTCATCATTTATTTTATGATATTGAGTTTCAAGATATTTCCATAATTCCTCAACAGAAATATCATTTCACAATTCATTTTTTTCTGCAATAGATAATTTATTTCTTTCATATTCTCATGCATATTTATGTATTTTTTTAGAAATTCTATCAAGCTCTTCAATTATTTTATCTTTTTTATTTGAAATTTTCTCTACTAATTCATCTTTTAAATTATTCAAATTTTCAAGATTGATTTGATCTGAAAAAATATACTTTGTTCATTCAAATTTTTGCTTAATTTCTTTAATATTTATATTACTTATTTGCTTTTGTATATATATTAATCTTGATTCTTGATTTTTTATATTTTGAGAATAATTACTTATTTTTCATATTTTTTCACGTACTTTTTCTTTTAAAATTAATAATTTTTTATTTAACTCTTCAAGTTTTTCTCTATATTTTATCAAATCTTTATCATTTTCCTTTAATGATTTTATTTCATTTTCTTTAGTTTTTATATCATTTTCAATTGAAATATAATCTACATGATCAAAGGTTTTTATATCTTCTAATTTATAATATTTTCTTGAAAAATTATCACAATTTTTTTTATTTTTTTCTATTTCTTCTAATTTTTCATCTAAATCTTTGATTTTTTTTGTAAGTTTATTTATGTCTTTTTCTATTAATAAAATTTTATTTTTATTATCCCATCATAGAATATAAGTATCTTCTCTAAAAGGTCTATCATCTTTTAAATATGAATTTTTATTTTTAATTAATCATGATTTTGTTAAAACTAAAGAAGAACTTACATAATCTTGTGATTCAACATTTTCCAAACAAGAATAATTAAATCTAGTCAATATTTTGTCTTTTAACCAATTATGAAAAGATTCGTTATGTTTTATATCAAGCTTTGAATATAAATTATTCTCAAAATCATCATAAGAACGAAGTTTAAAATCTGATTTAATTTTATTATATTTTAATTTTCATTTTAAATGTTTTTTATCAACATATTTATTAACACTATGTAATAATTCTTCAGGTACAAGTAGTTCTTGTCAAAATGAATGAAGTAGTTTTTCAATTGGCATAAGCCATTCTTTTTCTTCATTTTTTACTCTTAATAACTCACATACATATTTTAAATTATCTTTATCTATATTTAATCATCTTGCTATTTTTTGTCTAATTATAGATAAATTTGGCGGTAATAAATTTTCTCTATTTTTATAATAAATTAATTCTTTTTCTTTTTCTTCTTTTTCTTTTTCAAATTCTTTTTTGGTACCTAAATATTCTAATTTTAAATTTTCAATTTTTTTATACTCTTCTTCTAGTTCTAACTTTTTTATTTCTATCAAATCTAAATTTTCTCAAAATTTTTCTCTTGTATTATCAAAAGTAAATCAAAATTCTTCTATAAAACTACTATAATTTTTATAATTCTCATATTTTAAATATTTTTCTTTTTGTAGTATTATATTTTTTTGTTCTAATTCCCTAATTCTTCTTGTTGTATCACTATTTTCTAAAAAGTTTTCTATTTGTTTAATTTCATTATTTAATTCTAGATTTTTTTCATCTAATTCTTTTTCTTCAAATTCTAATACTTCTTTTTTCTGCTTATTTTTTAAAATACTATTTTCTAATAATACTTTTTCAATATCATAAGTATAATTTTTCAAATTTTGTTCTAAATAATTTATCTTTTGTTTTTCTATATTTGTTTGTTCATATTTCTTTTTATTTTCAATAAATGGAATCAATATTTCTAATTTTTCTTCTGAATCAATTATTTTTTCATAAATATCTTTTACTCAAATATAATTTTTTTCACATTCTTCAAATTCACTAATTATTATAGAATTCATATCAAGCATATTTTCTCTAAAAAAACTATTTAAATCTTTAATTTCTTTTAACGATACTACCTTATTAAATAAATCTATAGCATTTGATCTCAATCAAAAATGTTGACTATAATCTTCTTTATATTCTTTAAATTTTGTATAAATTTTAGTATTTAATTTTGCTCTTAATTCTAATTTTAATTTAGCAATTGGATTTTGAATATCTTGATTATTTAGAGTTGTTAAAAAATCTTCTCTCAAAAAAAGTTCATTTTCACTTATAATATAAAACTTATCAATTCCATTAGTTGTTGTCCTAAAAAAAGTAGCTAAACTTAAATTATTTCAAGAATTATCTTTAAAATATGCTAATAAAACAGAAAAAGTTGATTCTCAAACTTTATTTCATCTTAAAAAATCAGTTTTTACTCATTCTTCTGTTTCTTTATTTTTATATGCTCATTTTATATAAGTCAATTCATTTCTTGTTTTTTTACTATTTCAATCACTAGCTGAAAGATTATATTTTCTTTCCTTTCATGGCACAAGTAAAGATACTAAAGCATCAACAACCGTTGATTTTCAACTTCAGTTATCTCAAGAAATCACTGTAATATCTTGATCCAAGTAAAAAGTTTCTACTTCTCAATCAAAAGTTCACCAATTAAATATTTCAAATTTTTTTAATATATATCAATCTTTCATATTTTATATAATTATTCTAATATAGATTTTAACCCCTAATTAATACCTCACCCCCAACCCCTCTCCTTTAAAGGAGAGGGGGGTAAACCAATTATATTTTTAATTCTTGTTTTATTAAATGTAAAATATTTTGCATATCATCAGTACTCATTTTTGCTTTTATTAATCTATTTATTTTATATTTTTTATTTCATATTTCTGATATAACTCATAAATCTCCTGTTTTCTTTATTATACTTTTTATTTCTCTTGAAATTCTTTTATCATCATTTTCAAATTTTTCTCTTAAATAAATAGATAAATTCTCTTTTAAATATTCATAACTAATAATATAATCAAAAAATATATCTTCATTTTCTCTTTTGTAAATATATTCTCTAAGTAAAACTAATAAAAGAGTTACTCAAAATGATATTTTTTGCTTTTTTGACAAACTTTCTACTTCCATATTTTCAAATTCTTCAATATAAGCAAAACCATTTGTTTCATCTATTTTAAGATTGTATTGTAATACTTCTAAGTATATTCTTAATTCATCATAATATGTATTCAGATTTTTCCAATTTTTATCATTTTCACAAGTTATTTCTTTGTTTTTCAAAAGCATATTTGCTAAATATCACCACTGCGAAACATTTTTTAAATCTATTTTATCTTGCATAATTATTTTTTAAATTTTATTTTTGGACTTTCAATTTCTAAGTTATTATGTATTCATTTTATATTGAATTTACTCAGATTTCTTTTTGATATCTCATGTTTATCATTTATAGCTACTTTTAAATATGACATAAATTCATCTATTGAATATTTTATTGGAAAACTTTCTAATATTTGCTCTAAATAAGCTTCATTTTCTTCTTCTAAAACACTTGATATATTGTCTCTAACTTGTTTTTCAGAAATACTTGTATATCTAAAAATATTTTCTACATCTATATCTTTATCTTCTTTATCTAGTTTTTCATATCTAGATAATTTTACTCAACTACGTGGTTCCCAAAGATTTTTTCACATAAATAAATCAACTTCTATTCAAGAATAAATCTCATAAAAATCTCATTTTATTTCCAAATCATTTTGATTATCTAAAGATAATCTTTTTATTTCTTTTATTAATTCTACTCATTTTTTTCTTTCTTTTAAATTATCTTCATTAAAAATCTCTCTTAATTTTGAAACCAAAAATGTTTTTTTATTATAAGCTCTTTTTTTAGCTTTTAATAAATCTACATTTATCATTGATTTTATAGTTTTTTGTCACTCTAATTTTTGTATTTTTTCAAATTTTTCAAAAACTTTATCAAGTGAATCAAAAAAATCTTTTGATTTTTTTCTATAAAATTTTTCAAATCATTCAAAACTTTTTCATTGTGGTGAGTTATTTATTTTTTCTTCTATTTCATCTAATATCTCTCATAGTATTTGTCATCTATTTAAATCTAAATCATTTGATTTTCTTTGTAAACTTCTATATATACTTTCAAAAACATTTTCTACTCTTCTAAATTCTATGGGCATTGTTTTTAATAAATCTTTTGCAGAATTATATTTATCATATACTTCTTCTTCAAATGCACTTAAATCTCAAACTTGTATTAATTTTTTCTTTTTTTCTAAATCTTTTATTTGTCTATCTATCTCTTCAATATTTTGCTTTTTATAAGTTTCTGATGAAAAAGCAATAAATTTAAGATTATTTATTATATTTTCAAAATTTGATTTAACTGAAGCATGTAATAAATCTTCATCAAGTCACAAATTATCTATAAAATTCATTACCTGTAAACTATCTTCTGTCAACTCAATATCATAATCATCTCAAAATTCGTTTATCTCTATTCTTCTTAAAAACTTTGATTTTATCCAACTCTCAATATATTTACTCGCATTTTCCTCATTTTTATCATCTTCCAGCTCAAAATTATAGTTTTTTATAAAAATTTTTAATTGTTTTTCAAATTTGGATTGCCTTATTACATCAATCACTTGGTCTTCATTTCTAAAAACATAGTAAAAAAATGACATAATAAACTCCAAATTTTCACTTCTAAATAGTCTTATTACAGGAGATAATATTTTTTCTTTTAAAATCACAAAAATTAATTAAAAATAAACTTTTAAAAATTATACATACTTTATTATATTTGTAAATACAAATTGACAACAAATTGAATTCATTTTACTTTTTTTACTTTTTTTTACTTTTTTTTCTTTGAATTCTTCTTTGTTTTTTTGCATTCTTTTTTTTCTGTCTTTCTTTTTTTGTTTTGTTATCTAAACTTTTTGGTTCTTTAAAATCAAAGAAATCTTCTTCATTAAAAAAAAGAATTTCATTATCATCATCAAATAAAAATGGATCCTCAAATCAAGCTACTTCTTTTTTCATCATTTTATAATGTTTTTTTAATCTTTTTATATACTTCTTATCTTCTAAAACCCGTTTCATAATATCAAACATTTTTTTTGATTCTGATGGATTTCAATTAAACATATTTACACTTAATCATGACATTTCTTCAGACATTTCCTTATCACAAAAACCTTTTTTAAAATAATATTTAGCTTTTTTAAAACCATAATCCAAATAATATATTTCATTATTTGGTCAAATTATATTAAAAAAAACTTTTCTACAATCACATTTTGGATCTGTACAATAAATTTCTTGTATTTCATAAGTTCATTTTGAAACTCAATGTCCTTCTTTTAATATTTTAAGATTTCTAGTTTCTTTTTTAGCTATTTCAGGATATTTTAATATAAAATTTGTTAAAATCATAATATTTATTAATTATTTATAATATTTTTTAAATATACATATATTAATTCAAAAATAAAGATTATACAAATTTTTATCTAAAAATCTAAATCTAATAAAATTCGGTTTTATCTTTAATCAAAATTTTTCCTCAAATTTTTTTTAGGAAAAATTAAATATAATTTTATTGTTAGTTAATATTTGTCTTATATTAACATAATTTTTATATTTAGTGACATTTTTATTTTGATTTATAGTGACATTTCTATTTTGATTTATAGTGACATTTTAATTATTAATTCTACAATAAATTGATTTTATATTAAAAATACATTATAATTTATTAGAATATATTCTTTTATAATAAAAAATATGTTAAATAAAATAAGAAAAAAAAATGCATTTACTTTAATAGAATTAATCGTAGTAATAACAATATTAGCAATATTATGAACAATAGCGTTTATAAGTTTACAATGATATAGTGCACAAGCAAGAGATTCCAAAAGATTATCAGATATACAAAATATTAAAAATTCATTAGAATTATTTTCTTTAAATACATGAAAATATCCATTAGCTGATAATTTTTTTACTGTTTCATATTCCTGAGAAGAAGCTCGGCATCAATGATATATATGAGAGCAAATTACAACAAATTTATCAAAAAATTTATCAAAAAAACCTACAGATCCACTAACAGGACAAGAATATATTTACTCAACAACACATAATCAAACAGAATATGAAATATTAGGATTATATGAGACTAATTTAATTTGATTAACCTTCCCTAATTTTTCTGCTAAAAAACGACAAGAATGAACTAAAACAAAATTATTTTCTAATACTAATGCAGAATCTCAAGATTATCCAAAAATTGAGTGAAATTATAATTGAGTTTTTGTAAAAACATATAATTTTTATGTACCAACACCAAGTATAATTAATGGAAATTTATTTGAAAATATTGATTTTTTTAATAATACAATTTTTTTAACATCACAAATAACTACAGGTTGAGAAAATATTCCTTGAATAAGTACCTGATGATTAAATATAAACTTAAAAGACTATTATTGAAATGTAACACAAAATTCTTCCAATATTGATAAAAAAAATTTATTTACTATAATCCAAGAATCCTTTAGTTGAACTCAGTTAAGTAATGATCCAATTTATGCTGATATTGAATCTAAAAGTAATACCTGAGAAATAGTAGAATTTATTGATTATTTTATATTATGAGGAGGAGAATATATTGTTTCTTCAAATAATACTTGATGAGAACCAACTTCTTGATTTAATTGTGATGAATGAACCGCTCCTATAGATAATGGACATATCTCATATATAACTTGAACTCCAACTGAAGAAAATCAAGTTTATACACAAGATGCTGAGAATTGTTGATATGCTTGTAATGAATGATGGTTTTGAACTGAATGTGAAGATACATACACTGAAGAAACTTGTTTTTATTATTCTTTGATAAATAACAATACAGAATATGAAATAACTTGATTTAATTATGATTTATGTCCATGAATAACTAATTTAATAATTCCTAATACTTATAATTCAAAACTAATAACAAGTATTTGAAATTCAGCTTTTGATACATGATGATTTAATAGTTTAATACTTTCAAATAATATTGAAAATATTTGAGACTATTCATTCAGAAATAATAATTTCTCATATTTAAATATTCCTAATAATATAACAAATATTTGATCTTATGCATTTTATGATTCCTGTAAAAATTTGAATAGTTTTTATATTTGAAATAATGTAACAAATATTTGAACATATGCTTTTTATAACTTATGATATCATACTTTAACAATACCAGATAGTGTTATAACTATTTCCGGAAGAGCATTTCAAAAATCTTCTTCTTTTACTTGAACTCATTTTACAAATGTAACATTATGAAATTGATTAACTACTCTCTGAGATTATGCTTTTTTAAATAATGAAATTAAAAATTTAAGTCTATGAAATGGTTTAATATCAATAAATCAACTTACATTTTACCAAGCTTTTAATTGAAAACTTGAAAATCTGAATTTATGAACTTCTCTAACAACAATATGAGCAAATACATTTTCAAATAATCAAATATCTACTTTAAATATTCCTAATAATGTAACAAGTATTTGAGATGCATCTTTTCAAAATAATAATATAACAAATTTAAATATTTGAACTTGATTAACAACTATAAATAATTATACCTTTGCTTGAAATAATTTAAGTAATTTAAATATTCCTAATAATATAATAAATATTTGAAATAATAGTTTTTACAATTCTTGTCAAAATTTAAATAGTTTAAATGTTTGAATTAATGTAGTAAATATTTGAAGTTCTGCCTTTTATAACTTATGATATAATACTTTAATTATCCCTGAGAAAGTAGAAACTATTTGAATTAATGCTTTTGGAAAATCTAATACTTTTACTTGAACTCATTTTGATACGGTTAAACTTTGAAATTGATTAATTAATCTTTGAGATAATGCTTTTGTACGGAATAAAATACAAAATTTAACCATATGAAATAGTTTAACATCAATTGAATTATCTCAATTTACAAATGCATTTCAATGACAATTAAAAGAGCTTACACTATGAACTTCATTAACATCTATATGAACAAATACTTTTTTTAATAATCAATTAACTTCAATATCTTTACCGTCAAGTTTAACAACTATTTGAAATTCTGTTTTTGCAAATAATAATATTATTTCATTAACTATACCAGATAATATAACTAACATATGAGATTCTGCATTTCAAAATAATAATATATCAACTTTAAATATTTGAACTTGATTAACAACTATAAATAATTATACTTTTGCTTGAAATAATTTAAGTAATTTAAATATTCCTAATACTGTAACAAATATTTGAAACAATAGTTTTGACAATTCTTGTCAAAATTTAAATAGTTTAAATATTTGAAATAATGTAACAAATATTTGAGCATATGCTTTTTATAACTTATGATATCACACTTTAACAATACCAGATAGTGTTATAACTATTTCGGGAAGAGCATTTGAAAAATCTTCTTCTTTTACTTGAACTCATTTTACAAATGTAACATTATGAAATTGATTAACTACTCTCTGAGATTATGCTTTTTTAAGAAATGAAATTAAAAATTTAAATCTTTGAAATGGTTTAACTACAGTAAATCAACTTACCTTTTATCTAGCTTTCAATTGAAAACTTGAAAATCTAAATTTATGAAATTCAATTGAAACAATATGAGCAAATACATTTTCAAATAATCAATTAACATCACTAATATTACCTAATAGTTTAAATACAATTTGAGATTCAGCTTTTACAAATAATTTAATTACAAATTTAACTATCCCTAATAATATAACAGAACTTTGAAATTATACATTTAAAAATAATAATATAAATACTTTAAATATATGAACTTGAATAAATAATATTTGAGCTTGAACATTTGAAAATAATAATATAGAATCTTTAAATATACCTAATAATATTACTTCTATTTGAACTATAGCTTTTAATAATAATAATATTTCTCTATTAAATCTTTCAAATTGATTATTAACTATATGATGAAGAGCATTTCAAGATAATAATTTATCTAGTTCACTAACTATTCCAAATACTGCTACTGATATAGGAAACTATACCTTTGTTCATAATAATTTAACTAGTGCAATTTTACCTATTTCATGTAATTATTATGATTGAACTTTTGATGAAGAAGTTAATGTATCTTGATGAATTCTAAATTAAAATTTTTTATTAAAAATGGCTCTTTTTTCCTCAACCAAAAGAAAAATAATATAGTTTAATATAAAAACTATATTATTTTTTAATTAGTCTCTAGGAACTTCTTTTATAAACTAACACTCAAAATTCATTTTTGCATATCTTCCCTAACTTCTCT
>CAZJHB010000027.1:0-9047 GCA_964545685.1 uncultured Candidatus Peribacteria bacterium
ATTTTTTTATTTTTTTCCAAAAAATAAAAAAATGGTGGAGTTTATAAGCTCTAATCTGAACCAAATACTCTATAAATAGCGAAAGTTGAAAATCCTAAAATATATTAAATATAAACTTTGATTTGTAATGGTTTTTAGCTTTATCAATTTAATACTTTTTGCATATCATCTAATGAATTAGTTACAAATACTGAAATAAGTCTATTATAATAATCATCACTATTAAATTCTGATTTTTTAAAAATTGTAGTAATTCAATTCTTAGCTTTTTCTAATGTATCAATATCTAAAGGTCTTTTCTGAGTTAATATATAATTATATAAAACTGATAATAATGATATTCATTCTAATGTTTCCTGACTATTATAATTGATATCTCAATCTTTTTGTAATATATCAATTTTTGGTAAAATATTAATTAATAAATTGAGTTTTTCATTAATTTCATCTCAATGATTATCTATTTTCTGATATTCTTTTACTTTTTTAAAAATATCATCTATAAAGTAAAAATTATCTTCATCACATTTAATATTGTATTTATCAACAATTATTTTTAATATTTTAGCGTATCATACTCAACTTAAAAAAATATCATTATAAACTAAATCACTTATTTGATTTAATGTTTCATTATCAATTGAATTATAATTATTTTTCTTTTTAGGAAGAAAACTTAATACTACAAATATAACTACAATCATTATAATTATTTCCATAAAATATATATTTTAAATATAAAATCATATAATTATATTATAATTTTATATTTTAAATGCAAACTTTAGTATAATTTGGTTTAACCTTATTCAAAAGAGTACTTTCAAACTGCTCTTTATTTTTTTATGTAAAAATTTATGAAAAATTTAAACCAAGAACAACTTGAAGAAATAAATCTTCTTTTTGAATTAGTAAAAACTATGTTTATTACTTGATTATCTCAAACAAAAATTAAGCAATTTTTAAAAGAATATACACATACAGAAATTAGAAATTGAAAATATGAAAATTGAGAATTTATTATCACTCATTTAGTGTCTCTTGATTAACCAATCTCGCCCTACAATGATAATGTAGGGCGAATAGAAATCACTGAACTGAGAATTTTAGCTAAGACTTCTAGAAATCGTCCAAACGAGAAAAACCTAAAAAATTAATACTTAATTTTTAGAAAAAATGAAAAAAAATGAAACTACAATATACAACACGAATGAAATATTAAAACTCAATCCTTTTGTGTATTATGAAAATATTGATTTTCTTACTATTAAACTTCCCTATAGCTTTCAAATTTTAAAAACAATAAACTGATTATGTTCTAATTCTCATGAATATATTTTAGATTTTTGATTTAAAATTATATTCTTTGATTGGGGTTTTTGAAAACAATTGAAATATTATAAAATCCTAGATAAAGAAAATAATGAAGTTTGTAATATTAAAATTAAACAAAAAACTCAAAAGAAAAACAGAAATGTTTTTAATGCAATTGAATTCAATTGAATATTTTTTAAATCATATTTTCAATATTTTGAATATATCCTTTATGTTTTTGATATTGATAGAAATAAAAATGATATAGTTAAAAGGATTGATTATTGTATAGATTTTTGAAATATAGAAGTTAAAGATTTTATAAAATATTACAAAAATAAACAGAAAAAAGAATATGGTGTTTGAATTTGAAATGAACTAACTTATAAAAATATAAAACTAGATAGACATGAATTAGTTTTATACAACAAAAAGCTTGATATTCTCGAAAAGAATAAACACAAAACAAAAGTGAATTGAGAATATCCATATAAGCAATACATAAAAGAAGAATTTCCAATTACTCGTTTAGAGTATAGAAAAAAATCAAGAGCAATAAGAGAATTAACAAACAATTCAATTAATGCTCTTTTTAAATATTCAAAGCAATATGCTCTTGATTATTTTAATAAATTTTATGAACTAGATATTATTGAAGTTTACAAAGAAACTTCTAAATTTACTAGAATTAAAAGACCTGAGAGAAAAGATATATTAGTTACTCAAATAACTAATAAAAAACTGTGAATGTATTTATCTATGGCTAGTGCTTACTTAGATAATTATTCTTCAATAAAAAGTGAAAAAGTAATTTTTCAAAAATTATATGAAAAATATTGAGAGAGAATTCTCAATTTTTTTGTAACAAAACAACTTGAAAAAACAGATGTTTTTATTTAATAACTATAAAATTATGACAATTTATAAAGATACATAATGAAAAAATAGAAAATTTTTATTTCCATTAGCTTTAAAATCAAAACTAAAATTTACAGATGATGATATTAAAATTTGTATTTGAGTTTTACATCCTGATGAGAAAAAAATATTAAATAAAAGAATTAATGAGATGAAAAATTTATCACATCAAGAAAAGAATAATAGAATTTATAAGATAGTTTGTGTTATTATTGATATGAATATAATACAATAGTTTAGTTTAAACAAAAAAGAGAGAATCTATAAAAGAATTCTCTCTTTATTTTTATTTTTTTCTAAATTTTTTATAAATAAGAAATCAACCTCATATGAAAAATATAAAAATTAAAAAATAAATTATATAATCTACATCTTCTTTATATAATAAGCAACATTTTTGTACACAAAGAGATTCATAAGCTAATGGTCATCATGAATTATTTTCAATACATGAATTATAACATGAATTAGTATAATAAGAACAAGAAGTTCTTCAAGGATTATATCATAAAATCTCTGCATAAGTTATATTATTTAATAAAAATAATATAACTGTAAGTATTAATATTTTCTTTATAATTATTCACACGGTTTGGAAATTATAGATTTAAAAGTATTTAAATTTAAATCAGTATTACAATTATCTCATCAACTACAAAATCAAGAAAATGGTAAATCATATTTAGGATAAGCATAATATTGAGTTCAATATTCATTTATATATTTTTCTGATTCTAATTTAAATCAAAATATATATTCTGATTCTCATTCATAATTTTCATAATAATTAGTACTAATTAAAAAATAACAATTTTTAATTGAAGTAATACTTTGATTATATTTATTATTAAAATTTTCTAAACTTATAAAATTAAAATCTTTAATATTATTCAATATATTTTTTACTTTTTCAAGTTGTTCAAAATTATATTCATCTATATTTATTTTTTCTTCTTCACTTAAATTTTGTTGTTCTTCATCTTTTTTTTCAACCTTAATAATTTCTTGTTCCCAATTACATGGATTATCATAACAATGGTTTTTATCTATTGTATTACATGGACATTCTTCTTCTTGAAAAAAGAAATACATTCATCAACTTAATATTACTAAAATAAAAACTAGTATTATTAAAAATTTTACTTTTTTATTCATATATTTAAAGTTATTTATTTAAAAATTTATAATATTTTGAGTCTGATTCTAATGGTACTAATTCTATTGTTTTATCATAAATACCATCTCCATCTTCATCTTCTTCATATATTATATTACTTATTTTATTATTTTTATCTACCTTATTTTTTAACCCATTCCAATCTATTGAAAATTTTTGTAAATTTGATAAAACTTTTATATTATCTATTTTTACATTTCATTTTAATTCTTTATCAAAATTATCAATTTTTATATTATAATCTCATTTTTTTTGCTTATCAAATTTAATTTTTATTTCCTTATTACTAAATTCATATTCATCTAATTCTCATTTATTTATTTCTACTCATGAAATTTTTGTATAATAATCTCATCAAGCAATCATTAAATCATAATTTTCCTTCTTCTTTCATATTATTTTTACCTTTAAATTTTCGTTATTTGTTACTTGTATTTGTTTCCAAGTATTTTCATTTATTGTTCATTTTAATAAAGTATTAAACGGAATAATTACATTAACTCATGGAACTTCTTCTATAATTTTTCAATCAATAAATCAAGACTTATTACCAAAATTATCAATTACATATAAATCAGAAGATCATGATAAAGTATATACACTAGAACTTCAATCAAATCAATTTGGAGCAGTTTTAACTCATCAATAATATAAATCATCAATATTCATAAGAGATATGCTATCAAAAGAAATCCATCAATTATTTTCATATAATCATATTTTCCAATTTCAATTTGATAATACTTCTATATATTGATTATATGCTAAATAACTTCATCTATTTGGATATTGTATATTATTGTCCCGAAAATAAATTTTATTTCATTCTACTTTATATGGAATTACAGCATGTCATTGAGTTTCTTGAATTGTTCAAGTAGCTGTTTCAATTTCAACTGTTCATTTAAATGTTATTACATAATCAATATTTGGATAATCTCTTATATCTTCAAGTATATTATTTACATTATCTGTTCAATTATTTTCAGCATCTTTTGCATGAGTACTATATTGAAAAAGCTGAAAAGATAAAATAGTTTTTAATACACCATCATAATCATTCCAATATCAATCTTCTAAATTAGGTTCATCTATATCTTCCCGTACAGTACCTGTTGTTCATATATTATCATAAAATCATGTATAATATTTAGTTGACATAAATTCTGGATGACTATATTGCATTCCAGCTGAAACAGCCATACCATAACAATTTCATCATTGAAAAGGATTATCTTTATTTAATCATACAGATTCATAAGCATCTGATAACATTTCCCAATCATCATCAAATTCTGATGTATCAAAAACATCATAAAACATTGTCCATTTATCCAAATAATCAAGAGTTCAAGTTGCAACAGATTTATTATAAAAATCATATCAATATGGATATGGCTCAAATCATTCATATAAAGTAAAATCTGTTTCTCATACTTCATTTTCTCAATAATGAATAGCTGTAGTTGATTTTCATAATTCATTTTCTACTCTTGCTTTCCAATAATAATCTCAAGATCATAAATTTGAATAATTAACTATAACCTCTCAAGTTCATGATGAACCTATTATATAATCACTATAATCAGTATATACTGGATCATTTATTCAATTTTTATATATATCTACTGCTAATTTAATATTTTCTATTCAATTATTTTCAAGAAAAGCCTTAAAAATTATTCAAGAACCAGATTGGTATTTTCATACTTTTTCTCATTCTTCCAGTTCATCTTCTTCTAATTCTGGACTATGTATAAATTGCATTAAGTTATTAGGTTCTAAAAAATCTAAAGTTCATATTTGTACACATCATAATACATTTATACATTTTTCATCTGTCCAATCAGAATCTCAAAATATTCAATCACCTTTAACTTTCCAATATAAATTAGTTCAATCTTCTTTTATAGAAGTTGGTAATAAATATTGCGTAGTTGATAAACTAATATCATCTTCTCATGTAATTGATAAAATATAATTAGTATAATCATCTATTTGATTCCATTTAAGATATGTACTAGCAGTCATATTACCAAAGATATTATCTATTTTTCAGTATAAATATACATTTCTGTTATCTATATTTCAATTATTTAATAAATTTCAATATACATATAATTTATCTAATCATTTTACTAAATTATTATTCTCCATATCTCATGTTACATGAAAATATGTCCGACTTCCATAACTTCAATTGCTACTATTTCATAAAACTCAATTATTTATTAAATCTCAATTTAATGTAAATGTATACCATGTCGATACATCTGTCTTCTTTAATGATCAACTTCAGGTTATTTCTACATCTCATGTTATTGTTGCATTAGCATAATATACAACTGGTCAAATTACTTGTATATCTTTGGCTGTTAATCAATCATAAATTCTTTCTTTTACTTTTAATATTCAAAAATTTACATTACTCGCTCAACTTACATATCATACTTCTAAAGTTTCTAAATCTCAATTTGTACTATCTGCTGATAATATTTCTCATCATCAACTTATTGATCTTACATAACTTCAATCTTTTAAATATAATTTATATCATCATGTATTTATATTATAATTATAACTAAATATTTGATTTATATTTATATCTCTTTGTAAAGTAATTGATCATTTAAATCAACTATTTATTTCTATATTTCTATTTTCTATATCTCAATATAAGTATATTGGTGCAGTTGATAATGAATTAATTCAATTACTTTGTATATCTCATTTTAAATATACATTTCTGTTATCTATATTTCAATTATTTAATAAATTTCAATATACATATAATTTATCTAATCATTTTACTAAATTATTATTCTCCATATCTCATGTTACATGAAAATATGTCCGACTTCCATAACTTCAATTGCTACTATTTCATAAAACTCAATTATTTATTAAATCTCAATTTAATGTAAATGTATACCATGTCGATACATCTGTCTTCTTTAATGATCAACTTCAGGTTATTTCTACATCTCATGTTATTGTTATATTACTTGAAAAAGTTACTGGTCAAATTATTTCAATAATATCTCAATCACTAGGAATAATTCATCAAGACCAAGTAGAGGTACTATTCCAATTACCTCAAGTAACAGTAGAACTAATTGTAGGTGTTAAATCAGCACTAACAATTCAAAATAAAGAAAAAAATATAGTAAACGAGAGAAACAACTTTACTATATTTTTTCAAACATCAGATAATTTCATAATTTATATTTAAAAAATAAAATACGATTTAAATATACAATTTTTTCAATAAATGTAAAGTTAATTTTTTACTTTTAAAATAGGGAAAGCTTAAAACAAACTTACATTATACTTATACCATATTAAATTTATATTAAATTTTTTAAAAAAAGTATTTTATTAGTAAATTTAAACATATAATTTTTAATTTTATAAACTAATTTAGTTTATTATTAATATAAAACTAATCAAACAAAAATAATTATTATACTCACTCAATATTAATTTTACCTTAATTTTTTAAAAAATTCTTTTTGTTTGCAATATGTGTGATTTTTACTATAATTTTTGCTGTCTATTTATTATATAATCTATTTTATTATGAAAGCTCAAAGTGTAAGACTTGAACCTGATACAGTACAAAAATTAAAAGAATTAGAAATAGAAATGGGATGAGTAAAGCTAAAAACATATGAAGATAAAATAAATCACTTAATTTGGTTTTATTGAAGCCATAGAAATAATAACTGAAAACACTAGTAAAAATTATACATACAAAAAACATTAAAAAAGTTTGATTTTCTAATGAAAATTATTATAATGCTTTTAGATATTGAAGATATGCTCTTTGTTATATTAAATATATCTACAAGCATTTTTTATTTCTTAATTTTGTTTTTCAATGTCTGAAAATAAAAACATAGATAAGGAAGAAATCTACAAAAATTGAAACTTTGTTGTTTCTACATATGATTTCACAATTCCTAATGGTGAAAGAGCTGGTACTGTTCTTAGTTTAGTTGAATTAAAAACAGTTAAAAAGAAATGGTCTGAACAAATTAAGTCGTATTATGACCAAAATCAGTATATCACTGTTAGTATAGAACAATTAATTGATTTACTTAAAACAGTAAAAATATAATTAATTAAACTCAGTCTATTTATTAAAAAACTAAACAAAGGCTTTTGCATATAGAGAGGATTTTGCCTTTTTCCTCTAACTAATATGCAAAGGTCTTTTTATATGTCTCAAAATGGGACTCCATATTTTATTTTTCTAACTACATGTAAATATGAGAAATGTATTTACTAGTATAGCAATTGGAATTCTAACTTTACTTTCACTTTGAGCTACTGTTAGTTCAGGTGCATTAGTAACTTTAGATAGTGCAGAAGTATCAACTTTTGGTACTGGTATTGCAAACATGGCACAATCATTTATCACTGTATGAATGCAAATGCTTCCATTAATATTGCCTTTACTAGCAGTATTTCTTATCTTTGGATTTATGAAAGGATTCATCAAAAGAAGATAAGAAAAAAGGGAGAATTAATTCTCCCTTTAAATTTATAAATTTTAAAAAATTAAAATGTTAGACTTAGTATTTTCAAATTGAATATATACACAATTTTTCATTAATTATTTTTGATTTTTCTTTCAAAATATTTTTTGAATTACTTTTTTGTGTTTTGCTTTGTTTTTACTTGGTTTTATATTTTCTATTCTTAATCATAAATAAATATGAATTTATGAGATTGTAATTTTAGTTCAATGTGAACTTGATATATATATGATTTAAATTGTGATACTTTTTCTTGAAGTATTGACGTTAATTTACCAATTTATACAGGAGAAGAAAATGTATATAGAGCTTGGTTTTTATGAGATGATTGAGCTTACTATATTTCACAAAATTTATTATTTAGTGTATTAATTTGGTTTTGGTCTATTTTTTTTGTTGCATTTACAATTATAGCTTTATCAATTAAGTCTTTTAAGTTATGAGTAAAAAAATAGATAGTTATTTAAAAAAAATCTTTTCATTTTTTATTATATTTTTGAGTTTATTTTTTCTTTTTTGAGTAAATAAGATTTTTGCTGATAGTGTGATTCTTAATTCATTAAGTTCAAATGCAACTTTTTATTTTCATAAGATTTGAACTCCTATTGAATGATATTTAGATAATCAATATGAATATATAGAAGATTGATGATATTTTATATCTAATTGAAGTGCAAGTTGTTTTTATAATCATTTATGACAAACTGTAACAGCACCTTTTAGTTGTGGAGCTTTTACATATATAAATCAACGGTATTGAAAATATCAAATTATAGAAACTGAAAGATTTCAATATTTTATAACTAAACCTTATAGTTCAAATACTACTCAATCAAGTAGTTCATACAAAATATCATATGTAATTGCATATGATAAAAAAGAAGATAATTTTTATCAAAATTCATATACTCGGACTTATTCACATACTTCTGCTCCATATTGGTTTTTTCTAGAATGACAATTATATTTTAAACATTATCAGTGACCTAGTCGGTATACTTTTAATATAAATGATGAAACTTGAATTTGATTTGAAGCTATAGAAACTCCTTGACCTAATATTCAATCAACTTATGTATCATGAACTAGTTCATATA
>CAZJHB010000027.1:9147-10882 GCA_964545685.1 uncultured Candidatus Peribacteria bacterium
GAAACTCCTTGACCTAATATTCAATCAACTTATGTATCATGAACTAGTTCATATAATATAAAATATAATTGAAGTGATAATTGAAGCACTTTGTATTATGTAACTTGAAATACTCTTTATTGAACTACTCGGAATTATGATCCTGATTTATGAGTTGTAAAAAATACTGATACTCTAGATTTTCCTGAGAATCCTTATTGAATAAATATATCTAGAACTTGATATCAAGATTATAATTGTTTAAATTATAAATGAGATATTTTATGTTCATTTTATTCTTGAAATCACTGAACTCCAACAATTGATACTTTTAATGTTTATTCATATAGACTTAGTGCTAGTAGCTGAACTTGGACTCTTTATCCTGATGTATATTTTCATCACTATAATAATTTTTATTTTGACTGATCTAGTTTTTGATGAGGTTGGTTTCAATCTAAAGATACTATTATTGAAGATAATATAAAGTTCAATCGGTTTTGACCTATGAAACTTTGATATTACTCAGAATCAGCTTGAACTTATAAAAAAACATATCATACAGCAGATAATTATTTAAAAACTAATGATGTTTTAAATTCTACTGTTAATTTCACTTTTAATGATACTACTACATATACATGAGTAGTTATTGAAATTCCTAATGATCCTTCTTGAACTTCAACTTCAGTTTCAATTAATTCAAATCTAGATATTAGTTCTGATACTCAGTGATTTTTTTGAGATTTATTTAATAATTTATTTTGAGTAGATGAAAATAAATTAAATGACTTAAATAATTCCCTATCATGAGCTTTGGATTCTTGAACTAATTGATTTTCTATATGAACTTGATGAACTTCAATTATAGATTTTACTCCATGAGATAATTATTATTGAAATATTATTTGAAGAGATGATGAAAAATTAACTTGTGATATGTTTAACTGAGATTGAAGTTTTGCTTATTACTCAAACTGAAGTTATGATTTTTCTATTGATTTAAATAATATTTTAAATCTCAGTTATACTGATAAAATTCCCTACTTAGAAGAATTATTATATATTCCAAATAAAACTTTATCTTTCATAACAAATCCTTTGCAAAATATATTTTCAATACTTAGAGTTTTTGGATGAATTTGAGAAAATACTTATTGTTATTTTTGAACTCTTCAAACTATTGAATATCAAAAACATATAAAAATGTGAGTTAGTTATTTTGGATGAGATTTAATATTTGTTCCCTGAACTTTAACTATTATTGATTATTTAATTCTATTTTTTCTTTGATTACCTTTACTTGTTGTAACTGTTAGAATATTACTTTACTAAAAAATTTATGCCTGCAATATTACTTACTATATGAACTGCTATAATATCAGTACTTTGATTTATAACTAATACTGGTGCTAAACTTATTTCTTGATTAGTACCTATATTATTTGAGTTTGTAAAAAAGTCATTTAGAATTTTGTTCCAAGTAGCATTTTGGGCATTGTTTTTGAACTTTACAACAACTTTAATTGCATTTTTGTTATATCATATCAATTTAACAGTTTGAGTTGCTTTATCTAACTATACAACTTGATTTACTATAAACTTATTATCTTACTACATTTTATGAATTATTTTACTAATTATTTGAAAGGTCTTTTATAAATTAATAGCTTAATAAATATGAATTGATTTTATATTGTAATGTGAGAGTTTGGATCTTGAAAAACTCAAAACATTACTAAATATTTAAAAGGCT
>CAZJHB010000028.1:0-10852 GCA_964545685.1 uncultured Candidatus Peribacteria bacterium
ATTAGAAAATGATAAGTTAAAAGAATTTTATGAGTTTATGGATTCAAAAGAAATAGATGTTTCTAAAGATAATTTTTGGAAAGAATTACTTACTTGAAATACTAAAAATGAAGAAATTAAAAATTTAAATGTATTATTAAAAAATGAAAATTGAAATATTCTAGAAAAAAATGAAAATTTAGATACTTTAGTTTCAAAATTAAATTGACTTAATAAAGTGTATGAAAATGCAGAACAAAAGAAAGTTGCTGAACAACAAGCACAAGTAGAATCTGATAGTAAAAAAGCTAAAGAGGCTCAAGCACAAGCTGATGTTGCTATACAGCAAGCTCAAGCTGATAAAGAAAATAAAATTAAAAAAGCTAAAGCAGAGGGTAAAACTTGAGATGATTTAAAAGCAGTAGAGGCAGAAGCTGAAGCTGAAAGAGTAGCTGCTGAGAAAAAAGCTAAAGAAGATAAGGTTAAGGCTCAAAAAGCTGAAGAAATAGCTAGAAAAAAACAACAAAAAATAGATTTTAATAATTCAATTCTTGGTATTGATAAAATACCTGCAGTAATAAAATATAAATGAGAAGATTTAAAATTAGATATTGATAATAATAATATAATTTTATGAGAAAATAGATATAGAATAAGTATTATGGCTATTAATATGGAACAATTTAAAAAAATAGAATTTAAAAACGGAAGTTTTATACTAAATTGAGATAATGATAAAAAAATAGAAAAATCTCAAATTAAAGATTTATCAGTAAAATTATTAAAGTGAGAAAATTTCGAGTACAAATGAAAAACTAAATGGTGAATTAGTTATACTTTAAAAATTATAAAAGTTTAATTTTAAACAATATATAAAATAAATGTCAAGTACTTATATTTGCTTGATATTTTTTTTTGTGGTAAAATAAAAAGGTATAAATTATAATTTAATAAGTAAAAATTTAAAATATGGGAAATTTAGATAAACCTAGTTATAATACAGCTGAACAAATTCAAGTAACTGAAAAAAACTCTGAAGCTGTTACAGATCAAGCTAGAAAAGATTTAGAAAAGCTAAAAGAACAATTAATTGTTTCTGGTTTACCAATAGATGCTTTTGAGCTTATGAAGAAATCTTTATGAATAAAAGAGCCTGTAGATATTGCTAGTTTTCAAAATGCTATTACAAAATATCAAAGAGAACATTGACTTAAAGAAGATAAAAGAAAACCAATGGTTTGACCAGAAACTTATACAGAAATGAAAGCATGAGAAGTTAATGAAAAAATTGATCAAGCAGTAAAAACTAAAAAATTGTCTCAAAGTTTAAAAAATGATATTTTAGTTTTATTGGAAGGAGGATGAAAATGAATTAATTATTTGTTACTTACTACTGATAAGCTCAATTTAATAAAAACGAATTTTCCAGAAACTGAAAAAGATTTTATTGAAACAAATCTTCCTACTGCAATGAAAAAATGAGCAGTTGTAGTACAACAAGATCCACAAACGACTAAATCTTTATTTCAACTATGAGATGGTATAAATGATGTTATAAATTGAGATATGACTCCAACAGAATTTATAAAACAATTTAAATGACCAGCTTTATTTGCATGATTAATTTGATTTGTATTTTTGGGAGGAAGTATGTTTTGATGAAAATGATGAACTTGAAGTATATGGTGAAGAATAGGTTGGGTTGTTTGATTATGAGCTTTAGGATTACATAAACCTCTTTTAAATTTAACTGATAAGGCTGTGAATTGATTGAGTGAATCAGCAGAATCATGATTTATAAGTTGAATACCTTGAAAAACATCAGAAATGTTAAATAGTTCAAAGGAAAGAATGTCAAAAATTTTCAAAGAAAAATTTCCAGAATATTATGATAAGATATCTGAATCATTATGAGTACAATTTGAAAATGTTACTAGTAAGATATCTAGATATAATAATTCTTTAAAAGATAAGGATCCAGCATATATTGAAGAAACTAAATTAGATGTTTTTCAATCAAAATTACTTATAGATAAAAAGTTTTTAAATACTTCTAAACTAGATTTAGGTAAAATATCTGATATGACAACTTTGAAATCTTATACTAATGCTGATACTCAAAAAGCTTTAAATGACACAAATGTTACTGATGATGATGTAAAACATTTTATAAAGAAACATTTAATTGAACAATCTTTTGATAATGATGATGAAATAGTTGCTGATATATTTTTAACAACAGATGCAAAGAATTTAATTTTTGAAAAAGTTACTTTGAATGCGACTCTCGTTAAAAGTAATGAAAAACTTGATAAAGAAGTAAAAGCTGATTTAAGAGGTTTAATAAATTCGACAGATTCTATTTTAAGAAATGTTGGAAAAAAATTAACTATTGCATTAAAAGATTGAGAATTAGATAATTTTAAAGTTGATGATTTTCCAAGTTTAAACCCAACTCAAAAATGAAAAATACAAACTTTAATAGACAAATTTAATTATATTTTAAAATGAGAAATTCATATTCAAGAAAAAATTGATTATATAGAAAATAGTGATGATTTAAGAATAAGAACAGATGAAGAATTTGCAGAAACTCAAGAAACTTTAGAAGCTAAATATAATTTATTAAATTGATATAGTTATGATACTAGTAAAGTAACAGGTCATTCATTTTCAATAGATAAATTTGAAGATGCTAAAAAGGTGAAAGAAAAAGAAATTCTTGATTATGCAAAAGTATTAAATGTAAAAACATTAGGAGGTGTTTCAGTGAGTACTAGAGTACAAGAATTAGAAATAGCTTGAAAACTTATAGCTGATAAACAAGCTATTGATAAGTTAAGTATTTGAGAAGTACCTAATAAAGATAGTAAACCAGTTGAGTTTAAAAAATATTGGGATGCTAATAAAGATAAATTTGATAAAGTAGAAGCAATTTGAGGGAATTATTCTAATGCAGTAGCTTGAACACCAGAAGCAGAAATAAAAGATAAAGCTGAAGGAATTTTAAATAAAAAAGTAGAATTTAAAGATAATTATGAAGCTGTAAAAGATATATATGTAATTAAAATAAGTGATATAGAATATGAAATAAATACAATATCAGATGAATTAAAAACAAAAACTAGCTTGAGTAATGCTGAATATAAAGACTATAAGGAAAAGTTAGATAAAAAAATGGAAGAATTGTCTACTATATCTTGAGAAATAGTAGAATGATTTACTATACAAAAAGTTTGGAATTTTATTAAAGATTTTAAAGATAAAGCTTCTTGAAAAATTGTTATTGAAGAATCTGATAATTTTTTTGAATATCTTGATAAAAAATTACCTTCGAGATCTAAAGATATTGATATTGATAAACATATGTCAACTATTGCAAATAAATTTATTGAAGTTGAAAGTAAACTTGATTTAGAAATTGATGATAATGTAACTTTTGATACAAGTAATTGATTTACATCTACTACTTCAAAATTTATAGAGGTAGTTAATGAGAAAAAAGTTTATTTAAATAATATTAAAAATGATGAAATAAAAGAGAGAAAAGAAAATGATCTGGAAAGAAGAATTAATTGAGTTATATGATTATATGTTGATGAAGTTTTAAAAATAAATGATGTTACAAATTTACCATTGTTAAAACAAATTGAAGAAGATTATGAAAGGAATTTTAAAAGTGATTTTATTTCAAAATTAACAGATTTTGTTACAAAAGATAAATTTGAACAAGCTTATAAGAAAAAATTAGAAGAATTTGAAGAAGATATTTTTCAAAAAAGATTAGAAACTTTAACATTTTCTGAATTGAGTGCTTGAGAAACAAATTTATTGAATGATTATGTTAATAACATTAAAACAAGTAATTCAATTGAATTAGGAGTATATTTAAATAATATTTTAGGCGCAAATTGAAATATAAAAAGTAATTTAAAGCTAAAAGATATTATAAGTGTAATACATAATATTAGTACTTTATTTACGGATCTTAATTCTTTATGATTACCAGAGACAGATGAAAATAAAAAACTTATAAAGGAAATAGGAAAATGACAAGATGTTGTAAGAGAATTAGAAGAAATGATTAAGGGGTCTATGAAATGAAAATTACTTGAATGGTATAATAGATTATTTTAATAATTAATTTAAAACAAAATGACTTCTGCAGTAGAAAAACTTTGAAAAGAAAATCAAGAAAAAATTGAAGAATTAAAAGTAAAAATTAGTTCTTCAAATGAATACATTAAAAAAATAATTTTAAATAGATTAGATCAAATAAATTTATCTGATTTAGATGAACAAACTCATAAAGATATTTGATTAGTTTTAGATAAAATGTTATTAGAAAATAATTTATCACAAATTTGACAATATATTCTAGATATAGAGTCAATAAAAAATAAATATTTATCTTCTAAGATTAGTGTAAAAAAAGAAACTAAGGATAAATTAAATATAAGTATTCCTTTTTTGAAACAAAAATTGATAGATACTTGAGATATGTGATTAAGAATTGTTTCAAATTATTTAGATAAAATAGATTTAAGTTGAATTTCAACTGATATAAAAGATAAAATTAATGAAAAATTACAAATTATATCAGAATATATTGATGAGAAAAAATATTATTTAATTGCTCCTATTGTTAAAGAGATAGCTTTATTGGTTAAATGAAAAGATTGAGAAGAGGAAGAAGATTATTGAAGAGATGAAGTGGATGGTTGAGAAAGTGATTTATCTAATTGAGAAAAGAATAATGGTAATTCTATGTTAGATAAAGCTACAGATTTATATAATAATTCTATTAATGGAGTAAAATGAATGTTTATAACGGAAGATTCATTAAAAAAAATAAAAGAGATAGGAATTGATGGAAATTTATCAATTGAAGAATTTAATTCAAGATTACAAAAATTTATAAATATTGTAAAGAAAGATGTTGAATTTGCTAAATTTTCAGAAACAGAAAAGATAAATATTATAAATAATTTACAAAAACTTTGAGATAAATTAAAACAATGAAAAGAAAATGGTATATCTTTTTTAAATAATAAATTTGATAAATTAGCTAAACAAGTAGAAAAGAAAATTTGAGTTTCTTGATGAAATATAGATTTTTGAGATTGAGCTAAAGTTCATTTTGATTCAAAAGATAAAGCTTATGAATTTATAAGAAAATTAAAACAAAATGCAGAAAATGAATTTCAATCATTTTGAACAAATTTAGTAGAATGAACTTGAAGTTTTTTATTATCAGTAGCAAAAAATTGATTATGGAATGTTTTAGCTTTACCATTCAGAATTAATTCAAAAGTATCAGTAGAAAACATGTATAATAATTTAAGAGAAGAAAATTCATGATGGGAGTGGGCTTTTGATGTAATAATTTCTACTATAGCATTATTTACTACTGTTAATTATATAGAAACTATTTATAGAAGAGTAATAAAAGATTCTATAGCTAGGTGGCAAGCAAAAGATATAAGCAGAACAAAAGTATTAAAAAGGATAACTGAAGAAAAAATGAATTTAGTAATACCTGATTATTCAAAAGTTGAAGGTGTTCCTTTAAATGATGTTGATTTTGACTTATATAATGAATATATGAGAAGAAAAGATGCTATAGAGCAATTAAAATTAAAAAGAGATTCAATAACTAATCCTAATAATAAAACTATTTTTGAAAAAAAATTAAAAAATTTAGAAGATTTACTAAATATAAATACAGATACTTTTTGGAAAAAAGCATATGCTTTAAATATATGATGAGATACTTGAATTCGGAATCCAACAAAACTTTTATGGGTTTTTAAAGATTGATGGATACCATTTAAAATATTACCTTTTTGGCTTGATACTTCAATTGCGACAAAAGCTTGAACTGAATTTAATTTAAGTGAAAAATGAATACAAAATTTAGAAAAATGATTAAATTATGTTTATCCTAAAGCTTCAATAAGTATAAATAATAATAAAATTGACATAGATGTAAAATGAGATAAAGGTAAAGTTTCTGAAAATATAGAAAATATTAGAAATTATATAAAATCTAAATCTAAATTAAATTTAGATGAGAAAAATTCTAGATTAGAAAATCTTGATGCACTTTTAGATAAGTATAAAAGTGTTGCAGGTTATAAAGAATCTATAATTTCTGAGTTATATGCTATTGTAGAAAAATGAGAAATACCTATAGAAAAACAAAAATCAATAATACAAAATGAATTAAAAAGCTATAAACCTTGAGATATAGAGTTTAAAAGTTTATGACAATGGTTTGGAGAAGCTCCTTGATATTATACAAAATGGTTATGATTTAAATTAAAAGAAATTTGGTGAAATAATGCTCCTAAAATGTTTACATCATGACAAGCATGACTTCTTAAGCTTGAACATCTTGCTGATAAATGATTTTTACAAGTTTCAGAAAAAGAGCTTAGAGATATTATTGCTGATATAAAAAGTGGTATAGAATTTAAAAAACTTTATAATAAATGGAATTGTTTAAAAATTATACCAGATTTTGCTAAAAGTCTTCTTTTCTTTGTTTTAAGGTGAGATTTTATAGAATTATCAAGAATAAAAAAAATTAGAGAAAAGGTAGATGAAAAGGATATTTGAAATATTATTGAAGATTGAAAGAAATATAAAAAATCAATTAAAAAATGAAGGGATATTATTGATGCTCGTATACAAACTATGTGAAATATCTTTGATATAGATAAAGAACGTTTTCCTACTGATAAAGAAACTATTTTTGAATCTATATTTGATGAAATGAAAGATAGATTAGGTTTAAATGAAGATTGAAAAGTTAAATGAATTGAATTAGGGTTTACTGAAACTGATGCTAGAAGAGAATTGATAAAAATGTATAATTGATATTTACCTCAGTTTGTTATTTTAGATGTATTAAATTGAAATACAAAATATAGTATTTGAGTAGAAGTGAATTTAGATGATGATGTAAAAAAAGAATTAATAGCTAAAGTTGAAAAATGAGAACTTGAATTTACTATAGAAGATTTTAAATCAGTGGTAAAAGATTTAGAAGGGTGATTAAAAATATCTGATTTAGGTGATTATAAAATGGATTTATTAGGAAGATCTGAAGAAGATTGGGTACAAGAAATAAAGACTCATTGAGAAGAATGTAAAACAAAACATTTTAGAAGTGAAGCATATGGTATTCCTTTTGACTGAAAAAGTGTTAAGTGAATGAAAAGTTGATCTTTAAGTCTTGATAAATTTGAAAAATATTCTCAATTGGCTAATTTGATCAAAATAGCAGAGTGAGAGGAATATAATTGACAATTATGAGAGTTAATTAGAAAAATAAATTCTTGAACTGATTATAGTTCAGATAAGTTTTTTTCAGAATTAAGAAATGCTTTACAGATTAAAGACGTTGATTTAATTATTACATCTGATACTAAAATGAATGATTTTGAAGTTAGAATAAAAACATTATTAGATAACAAATTTGAAAAATTATCAGTAAGTAATAGAGAAAAGTTTTTAACTGAATTGAAAAATATTGTAACAGATGAAAAAATTTTATGACAAAAGGTAAAAAAAGGTTTATTGAAAAAAAGAGAAGTTGAAAAACGTAAAGCAGCAAATGCTATAGAAAATATCTCTAATTTAAAGGGAAATATTAAAGAATTAGATAATGAAATTCAAAAAATTGACAAACTAATAGGTCAGTCTGAAAAAGTAGAATTTGGTAATTCAAAAGTTGTTGAGCAATTAGTTGAATTACAAAATGAATTTAGAAAATTATGAATAAAAGTTGATTGAATAAAAATTACAAATGTAAATTGAACAGATTATCAAGAAAAACTTAATTTAATGTTAGAAAAAATATATATTCAAATTGAAGAATTAAAAGCAGAAAAATTTAATAGTTTATTACAATTAAATGAATTATGAGTAGATTTAACAAGAGAACAAAAAGAAATTATAACTTCTTATATTAAAAGGAATATTTTTGATAGAATAGAGTTTAATTATAGAATAGGTGAAATTGAAAATAATTCAGAGAATATAAAAAAGTTTAAAGATTTTAGATTAAAGTATTTAAATATAGATTCATTTGATGGTATTTGAAGTTTAGATGATTTAAATAAAATAATAAAAAATGATTTTTGAATAAGTAAATTATTTTCTTTTTATGAAATATTAACTCATACAAAAATAATAGCTAAAATTGATTTAAATAAAAGAATAAATATTTTTAAAGAATTTGAACTATGAAAAAGTTTTAAAGATTTATTTATAAATGCACTAAAAAAACCAAAAATTTAATATATAGATTTATTATGAAAGAGAATTTACAAGAAAATTTTATTATTGAAAATTTAGAAAAAGTAAATTTATGAGATAATATTCCTTTAAAACTAGAATATATAACAGTATATTTTTCTGGTATTTTAAGTGAGAAAAATTTTTCAGAAGAAAGTTTTCAAGATTTTCTTCGTTTTTTTATTTCCAAAAATAATATTCAAGAAAAAGATATAAATTGAACTGAATTTAAAGATGATCAAGTTTATATTTATACTGATAATTGAAAAAAATATAATTTTAACTTTAAAGAATATAAAAATTTTCTTATAAAAAAAGATTTTAAAGATATAGAAAGTCAGAAACTTCAAATGCAAGTTATCCACATAGCAATGGAGTCAATTTTTCAAGATAATACTTGAATTTTTGATGAATTAGATAATGATGATATAGTTAATCTCAAAAGAGTTAAAAAATTATTAAAAAGATGAAAGATAAAATGAATTGAATGAAAAACAAATCAAGAAGTTGTTGAATTAGTAAGTAAATATTTATGAAAAAATTTAATAGAATTGAAAGAAGAAGCTAAAGTTATACAAGATAAATTTATACAATATTATGATATAATTTGAACTTCAAAAAAGTCTCAAGAGATACTTGAAAGACAAATTGATTATTATGCATGAATTTGAGATGCCTATGAATGATGAGCAAGAGTATTTTGATCAAAAACAAACGAAATAGTATCTGTAGTTTCATCAATAGTTTCTCATAAAACCTGAAAAGAATTAATAGATTATATTAGAATAACAAATAATAAAATAAGTAATAATACATTTTATTCAGATATTACAAAAAGACAAAACTTGTTAGTTGTTGAAACTCTTGTAGAAAAAACTTTTGAAAAATTAAAAAAAGAAAATGCTTCCGAAAGGGATTTTATTAATTTTATAAGAGTTATAACAGGTAGAAGGTTAACAAATAAAAATTGAGAAGTTAAACCAAGAGAAAAAGTAGTGATGAAGAATGGAAGAGAGGCATTTGAGACTATAAAAGAAAATATTGTAAATGTTGATAATGAGTTTAAGCAAACTGATTTAGCAAATAAAGCTTTAATTTATTTGATGCATAATAAAAAAATAGTAGAAAAAATAAATAAAAAGAAAAAAATAAATTTTGATAAGGATCTTTTTGTAGAAAAAGAACAAGTGTATGAAGAATATGTAGGATGGTATACTAAAAAAGAAAAACTTGAATCGGTTGATACTATTTTGGATAAATCGGTTAAAGAATTTGAAAAAATTTGATTAAAAAAAGAACCATTATTAAAAAGTATGTGACTTGATGGTTTAGAATGAAAACAAACAAAAGATTTATCATTTGAAAAATTACTTGCTTTGACAGCATTTTATAAAATAGCAAAAGATGTAAAAGAAAATATATATCAATTAAAGTGAAAATCAGGAATTGAGATAAGAAGTTTTTTTCAAGAAAGAAACAATAAAGCACTTTCTGATGCTTTTGAAGAATTAAATGATAATTTTGAAGATAACTTTGCTTCAAATATATTTGATTGGAATTGAACTCAAGCAGATGACTTATGATTAGAATGAGAATTATGAGAAATATTTGATTTATATTGAGAAATAAATGGTAGATGAGCTTTTGAATTTTCTGATGATAATTATTTTGCAAAAAATTTTTTAACTATGTCTACTTGAGTAGTTTTGTGAGTTTGAGTCATAACAGCAGCAATAGTTTTATCTCCAGCAGTAATAGCATGATGATTAACTTGATTAGCAATTGCATGAACAGAAATATGAATAACAACAACTATAGCTTCTCAACTTACTTCAAAAAAATGATATGATACTATAGGAGAAGCAGCTGTTTGAATTTGAATTCAATCAACTGTAGATATTGTTTCTAGTGCCCTTTTTACTATGTGATCTTGATGGGTTATATGAAAATATTGATGAAAAGCTTTTTCAAAGGCTTTACAGGAAGAAATAAAAACATGACAATTAACATCAAAAACTTCAGAACAATTATGAAAAGTCTTAAAAGAATGAGAGGAACAGTTATTAAAAAATAGTAAGTTGACATGAAGAATATTAGATAATACAAAAAGAGAAAAATATTGGAGACCAGTTTTACAAAGAACAATTGATGAAATGAAAAAAAGAACTAATATAGAGTTATCTCAAACAACTATAGATTATGTTTCAAGATATTTAGTTTTAAACTGAACTAAATGAAATTTAGTAGATATGTGAATTTGAATTTGAGATTGAATGTTTGCTTGAATTGTTTGGCAAATAATAGAACTATGATATATTAATGAGCATTTTTTGGAAAATCATTTTAATCCTGATGCTTGAGAAACTTATACAAATGTTTATGATTTAAAAGAATCAAAACAAAAAGAATTATTAGAAAAACAGAAATTAAAACTAGAGCAAAATATAGCTTGAAATCAAGAAATGCAAGAAAAATATCATGAATTAACTAAAGAAGAAAAAGAAAAACTTTACTTTGTATTACTATTATTAAGATTGGATACTATCGTTTAAATTAAATTAAAAATAAT
>CAZJHB010000029.1:0-9063 GCA_964545685.1 uncultured Candidatus Peribacteria bacterium
TTTTACTTATAATATATTTTAATAGACCTATAAAATTTTTATTTTCTAAATTTAAGATTCTTTTTTCCTTTATATGTACTTTATCATATATTTCATTTCTTAGTTCTTTATTTGGAATTTGTTCTTTTAATTTTATATCTTTTATTTTTTTATCTATTAATAAACTTATTTTAGGTGTATATAAAGTTTTTAATATTTGTTCATCTTTTAATATTTCGATAATATTGTCTTCAATTTCTGCAATTCTTTCATTATTTAATATATCTCATTTTAATTCTTCTAGTAAAATATCTAAACTAGTCTTTCTTATTTTACTAAAATTATATCAACTTTGTGCTTGAGATGAGTGTAAATATGGAAAAAGATTGTAATAAAAATATCATAAATTTATTCAAGTTAAAATCATATCATATGATTTTTCTTCTGTAATAAAATTTTGTACTTGTGTAAGATTTATTGGTTTAGTATTAACATTTATTCAAATTTCATATAATGTATTAGTTACATAATTTGATGTTTCATATAATTCTTGATCTCAATCAATAAATAATAAATTTAAAGTAAATTTTTCTAAATCTTCATTATAATAATATTTATCATCAAGATCATTAATTTTTGTAATTAATTTATTTTTATCTTCTTCTAATGTTTTATTTTTGTTTTCATTAAATTTTTTTAATTCAATTTCTTTTAATCTTTGAGTTTCAAGTTTAGTAACTAATTCCTTTTGAGCTTCTTTTAAAGAGTTAGAGTTTGGATAATATAAGAAAAAGAATTCTTCATATAATTTTTTTTCTCCATCTTCTCAAACAAAATATAATTTATAAGAATTTGTTCATACACTTATTGAATCATAAGTTGTTTTTAATCTATAATAAAAATATCTATCATTAGCTTTAAAATTAGATAATTTATAATCATTAAGATAAACTTCTTGTGTATTTTCAGGAGCTACTCATTTTAGTAATATATCACCCTTGGTAACAAAGTTATATTTATCTACATATTCAGGTTCAATTATATATTCAGAATCTTTTTGAAATATATCTATACTTAAATTATCTGGATTTTCAACTTTAACTGTGATTTCAGATTCATCAGTATAAGTTTTTGTTTCTTTACTATATTCTTCAATTAGTTTTGCTTTTTTGTAATATCATAATTTTGATAATATGTTTTCAAAGTTTTTATTTTTACTTTCTTCTGTTAAAGTTTTTTCAGTAAAAAACGGATTATTAACTACTTTATAATTTTCTTTTCATAAGATGTTAATTAAATTTTCTGGATTTATCTGTTCAAGTAAAAAATTTCTTAAATTAGTATCTTGAATTTTATCTTTATTTAAAAATAAAGATACATATTGAGGTAAATAATATTTTGTGTTTTCAAATCTTGGAATACTATTTCATATTAAATTATCAGAATCATTAAAAACATTAATATTATCTTTATTTTTTAGTAAACTATTTGTATTAGAGAATAATTTTATAATTAATTGCTCTATTAAAATAGGATTTTCATTATAATATTCATTTTTTTCAAGTATAAATTTTGTAGTTCATATGGCTAAATCTCCAGAAATATTAGTGATTTTAAATTTTCAAGAATAGATTCAATCAACACTTGGAAAATTTCAAGTGAGATTTTCTTCTGATAAATTATTAATTACTTTTTCATTTATTATTGGTTGAAAAAATATATTTAAAAAATTTATATCACTTTTTTCATTTTTAAAAGCAATAATATTTTCTTCTTCTATTATTTCAGTTTCTTGAAGTAAAGCTTTTATTACTGGATTTATTTCAGTGTTTTGAAGAATTTTATATGTACTTACTATATCATTTATAGTTATATCTTCTCAATTGCTCCATCTTATATTATCTCTTAAATAACATTCTACATATGATAAATTATCAATATCACAATTTACAATATCTCCTACAATTTTATTTTCTGTAGTATCATATTTTAATAAAGATCTATATAATAAATTAATTAAGTATTTATTATTTCATGTTACTAATGGTTTAAATGGATTTAAACTTGGAAAATCTCATATTAATCATTCAGAAATAACTCATCATTCTATTGGTATTTGAGTAGAATCATTAAATAAATAAGTATATAAAATATGAGAAAATGAAGTTAAGAAAAACATTGTACTTATTAAAAATAAGTACTTTTTCAGTTTTTGTATTTTATTTTTCATATTTAAATTAGAAAATTAATTACTTAATATAGATAATATTAAAGAATTAAGAATAAAAATAGTACCTAGGATTATAGTTAAATTATGCATAATTTTTTCTGGTCATCTTTTTGTAATAGTTCACATTCAAGAACTCATACTTGCTAAGTTTAAACTTACATTTTTATTTTGTACTAAAATAACTAGAATAAGTAATATACTCACAATAATTTCAACAAATTTTAATATATTCATTTTTATTTTTTATAAAATATAAGGTAAAATAAAATATATTAATTTTTTTTTAAAAATCAATATATTTTATTTTTTAAATCCAAAAATACTAAATATCATATTTAAAATAGTAAAGATTGCTACTGCTATAATAAAATTAATTATTCAATCAATAGTTGTTATTGAATTAATAGTATACGATACACCAGGAATACTTAATATATTCATCATTATATAATCAAGTATTATTAAAATAATAGCATTTATTATAAAAGTTACTAATCATAAAAATACAAAAAACATAGGAAGTGTTAGTATTTTTAAAATAGGTTTTATTATAAGATTAATTAATCATAAAATTATTCATCAAGTTAAGTATGTTGTTAATCATCATTCAACAGTTATTCATTCTCCAAGTCATAAAGTTGAATTTGGTCATAATAAAAATGCTACCAAGTATAATATTAATGCATTTATAAAAATAGATAATATTATTTTCATATTTTATTTACTTAAAGTTTTAAAATTTTAATTATTTTTTCTATAAAACTTAGTTCTCATTTTGAATCTTCTTCAATAAAATTAGGTAAAATATTTTTTAATTCTTTTACAATATTATTATTTATATTTAAATCTATTATTTTCACTCATTTTTTATTTATTTTTAATCTTAAAAAAATAGCTTTATCTCAATTATATACATAATAAAAAGAGCTTATTTTTGAATAATCATAAAAAGAATTTCAAATTTTTATTCAAAGTTCATTGATTTCTACATTAATTACATCTTCTGAATTATTTTCAACAAAATAGCTAATTCAAGCTATTAGTAAAATAATAAAACTCATTCAATATTGTTTTGTTAAAAATCACCATATAGTAAGTCAAATAACTATAGATAATGCTATTATATACCAAAGAGAACCCCTATTTTTTTTGTCTTCAAAAGCCCAAGAATATAGTATATTATTTGACATATATTATTCAATATTAGAAATTAAAAAACTTATAATAAACCGAGCTAAAGAAGATATTGCAAATCAAGTTAAAGCCATTATAATTGTATCTTTTCATTTTGATTTATCTTGTGTGATAGATCAAAAAAGAATTTTATAAGCTCAAATTATAATAAATATAATAGCTACTGTTCATGCAAATCATAATAATAGATCAATTATTCATCTTATTATATTTGGTATATCTTCAAAATGAATATCTCAATTTCTTACCTCTTCTTTTGTTAATGAACCTGTGCTATCACCAAAAATTCATCAAGCAGCATTATCAGCATTACAAATTATATTAAAACTAAATATATATCATAATAATGTATATAATATTTTTTTCATAATTTTATTAATTATCTGTTAAATTGTAATCACTTATATCTTTTATACTAGCATGATTATCTAAACTAGGATTGTAATAATCTATTAAAAAACTTATTAATTCTTGTTTTGTTAATTCTTCTCATTTAATTCACATATTTTCTAGTCATGTCTTTACTGAATTTGTTCTAGAAATTAATCATTTTTTTAATTTTGTGAAATTTTTAATTTGATTTTTAATTTCAGATATATTAGAAGCAGGATTTATAGCTTTCCAAAAACTTGTAAACATTCAAGTAATTGAATCATCTTTTATACTTTTATTTTCATTTTCATCAAAGGGAATAATTAAATAAAATTCTTTTTTCATTATTTGAGCAACTTCTATTAATTTTTTCAAATATTCTATATATTCATAAGTTTGATTTTGTAATAAAGAATTTTCTTGTTTTACAGCTTTATCATTAAGATTAGAAATATAAGAATCAATATCTAGTTTGTTTGATCTTACTAAAATTTGTATAGGGAAATCAAGAGAATTTAAAAATCTTTGAAAACTAATTATTATTGAATCTTGTTCTTCAGTATTTTTTAACAAAAAATTTATAGTACTAGTTCTTAAAACAATTCTAGCACTTCAATCTTTCATTAAAATTATATTTTCTTTTATTCCAGAAAAAGGTAAATATCTTTGAGTAGAAGTATCTGGATGTTCTTTTTTTGTTTTTTTAATAGTCATAATTTATAATTTATTAATTTTTTCTTCTAGAATTTCTAGTTTAGATTTTTTATTATTTAGTTTTATTTTTTGTTTTTTATTACTTTCATTGTATATATATCATATATCAACAGCTTGAAAACTATCAATAGTTTTTATCCATTTTCTTTCTCCATAATTAACTTTTAATCTTATAAAAGATAATACAAATTGTGTAAAAGTCATTCAAGCAACTTTAAATTTTGCTATTGCTATAGCTATTATTAATATAATAATAGCTGGAATTGCTGCTATTTCTGGTCAAGTAGTATCTGCTAAAGCTTTAAATATATTATATCAAATTCCTCATCAAATTATAACAATTGCCAATTGTCTTAAGCTTAGACCCAAGAATATCGGATCTTCATTTTCTATTTGTACAGGTATTTTATATTGCATAGTAATAAAAAGTTATTTTTTATTTTTAATATTTTATTAATTTTTTTCTATTAATCAAATACTTGTTTCAAATATTTGATTTTCAAGTTTATTCATAATTAAATAATCTTCATCATTTTCATGGTCATATCATAATATATGTAAGGTAGAATGTATTAATAATTTATAAAATTCTTTTTCTTTTCATAATCAATATTTTATAGCTTGAGATACTATTTTCTTTTCAGATAAAATAATTTCTCAAGCAATATCATTTGTTTTTAAATTATTAAAATCATCAAAATAATGAAAACTTAATACATCAGTAGATTTATCTATATTTCTATATTGTTTGTTCAATTTTTGTATACTTTTGTCATCCAAAAAAACAATATTAAGAGTTCATTTTTGAATTTTTGAAATTAAATTAGATATATTATATAATATATTGTCAATAACTTCAGTATTTATTTTAAAATCAGGCTTATTTATTATATCATATTTAAACATTATTGTATATAAAAAATAAAAAATATATTTTTTATTATATATATATTGCATTATTTTACAATTTTATTATAATATATTTGTCTATATTTAGTGGTGGCAAGCTGAAATAATTTTCCTTACGCACATATACTACCTGAAGTATATTAAGTAGTTATCTTAATGAGGGTTAATTCTTTCAGATGGGTAACATATATTTCTAAATTTATTCCTATAATAAGGAATACAAGAATTTACAGCTGACCCTAAATGTGGATATTAAAAAGTACAAGGTAGTAGTTATATGACTTTATAATTTCTGCATTGTACTTTTCTTAATTTATTTTTTGATTATTAATAAAAATGTCACAACAAGATGATAAAAAAGTTATTGTTAAAGAAAATTGTATAGGATGTTGAGCTTGTATAGCAGTTTGTGGAGATATATTTGCTTTGAATGATGAATGAAAAGCTTTTGTTAAAGAATGAGTAAAATATGATAATATAGATTGTATTGATGATGCAGTATGAGTTTGTCCAGTTGAAGCTATTGAAAAAAATTAGTATTTGACTTTATGTAAAAAAAATGGTATAAATATTTTTTACTTTATTGAAGTAAAAAAAGTTATAAAAAATTTGATTTTTTTTTACTTTTTTTTATACTTTCTATTGTTATTTTATTATTAATTTTTTATAAATATGAAAATTATATCTACAAAAAAAGCATTTACACTAATTGAATTATTAGTTGTAATAACAATTATGGGTATTCTTGCTACAGGTGCTACGAGTATTTATACTAGCCAAATACAAAAAGCCAGAGATTCTACTAGAATAACTGATATTAATGCTTTAAGATCAGCAATTGAACAAGTATACCAAGATAATTCAGAATATCCTCGTTCTAATAATTTTTTAGAATGAGGAGCATGACAAACTTGAGTTAAAGATTATATGCAATCTATTCCATCTGATTCTAAACATGGACAACCTTGTAATACATCATGAGATACAACAACTTTTTGAGTAGATTGTTGATATGCATATATTGCAGGTGCTGATGCTAATGGAATTGATTATTGAGCTTATGAAATTTCAACGGCTTTTGAAGCTGAGTGAAATGTTGAAACAAGAGCTGTGTGAGATTGATGACAAGATAATCTTAGATATGAAAGTTGAATTAAATTAAATGATTTTGATACAACAGTTAAAAAAGAAGCGATAATTAATGTTAAAGAATGAGCTTGTTTACCATCATGAAGTAGTACTTCTGATTGAGATGTTTTAATTATTATTAATTGAGATTGAGATTGTAGTTAATCTTAATAAAAAATAAAAAACTTTCTATTAAAAGTTTTTTATTTTTTTATTAAAATAAATTTAAATATACCATGCAATATATACTTTTTTTCTTTATTATAACAATTATTTTGGCTGTTTTGTTACTTATTAAGTTTTCAAAAAAAACTATTAAATTATCAAAGGAACAAAAATTATTTTTTAATAATAATTTTAAAAAAATTAGTGTAAGTCTTGATAAAAAACATCAAATAATTGATTTTGATAAACTTTATCATAAATTACTTATGAGTATTGGTTGTAAATGATCTTTTTGAGAAATTTTAAAATGAAAGCCTAAAGAAATAGATAATATTAATAAAATTTGGGAATTACATAAATTAAGAAATAAATTGGTTCATGATTTTGATTTACTAGAAGAAGTTATTTTAAATAGAAAGGCTAGAGAATATAAAGATGAATTTGAAAAGTTGTTGAAGAGAGTATCTTAATACTCTCCAAGTATTCTAATACTTTTTGTAAAAAACTCTAATTCAATTAGAGATTTTTTTACATTTTCTTGTTCTAAATTACCTTCAAAATCTATCCAAAATAAATAGGTAAAAGCACATGCTGGGTTTGGTAAGCTTTCTATTTTTGTAAGATTAACATTATTTGTAGCAAAAGCTCAAAGGCATTTATATAAACTAGCTGGAATGTTTTTAGCTTCAAATAAAATGCTTATTTTATTTGATTTTTCTATTAGTTTGATTTTAGAATTTTCTGGAACTATAACAAAAAATCTAGTTGTATTTCATATTTGATCTTGAATTTCTTTGTCAATTATGTTTAAAGAATATAATTCTCAAGCTAATTTTGAAGCAATGGCTCATATTCATTTTTCTCAGGAATTTTCTATGAATTGAGCAGCTGATGCAGTATCTCAAAAAGCAATAGGTTCTATATTGTTTTTCTTTAAATAATTATTACATTGACTTAAAGCTTGTGGATGAGAGTAAACTTTTTTAATATCTTTTATATTTTTTTCTTTTGATAATAAGTTGTGATTAACTTTTAAATTTAATTGTCAAATAACTTTATAATCATATTTTGAAAAATTATAAAGATTTTCATGTATATTTCAAGCATATGAATTTTCAACGGGTAATATTCAAATATTGTTTTCATTTATATTTTCCCAAATACTACTAAAATTAGAAAATCATTCTATTTTTTCTATTTTTTCACTTAATAATTTTTCTATTTCTAAACAAGCTATATGACTATATGCTCATGGTATTCATTGGTATATTAATTTCATATTATATTATGTTATATAACTATTTTTAACCCCTCCTCCTTCGGGGATCCGGCTAAAGCGGGGAAAATCAATTAATTTTTTGTTTTCATAATTTTTCCCCTTTTCAAGGGGAATACCCGAAACGTAGTGAAGGGAAGGGGTTAATCATTTGACTTTATAAATACTAAAAAACTAAATTTAACTATTGCATTATACAATCTATTTATTCTTTTTAATTTTTGAGGTCAAGTTACTAGACGATATAACCATTCAAATCATAATTTTCTAAAGATTTTTGGTGCTCTTTTTTGAAATCATATCATATAATCAAAACTTGATCATACTCATATTCCTAATTTTATATTATTACATTTTTTTGTGATTTCAATTATTGATTCTTCTTGTATTTTCATTCATAAAGTAGAGAAGAGTATTTGAGAATTATTATCTCAAATTTTTTTGATTATTTTCTTTTTATCTTCATTTTTATATATAAAATAATCAATTTTTAAATCCGGAAATATTTTTTTTAAATTTGCTTTGAAATGTTTTTGAGACAAAACTTTTTGTTTATCATGAGGTCTATATATATCTATAACACTTATTTTTATATCGTTTTTTTCTGCAAAAATTAAAATATCTTTTGTTAAATCACTTCCACAAATTCTATCTCAGAATTTTTTATATAAATATTTTTTTCTAAATAATATGTTAAATATAAAATAGGGAAATAATAAAATACTAATAAATTTATTTTTGTATTCTAATATTTGATATGCCAAAAAAAGACCAATTCAATCTGATGTTAAATAATTAGCTTTATTTAAGCATTTCTTTAAATTATTATCTTTTAAACTTTCAATTAAAATTTCAGGATTTGGAGTAAAAATAATATTTTGATTATTTAATTTTGTTATTTCCTTAAAAAAATTTTTGTATTTTAATTTATGAATTTTTATTCAAAATATTTTCATATTATGATATATTTTTTTTATTAATTTTAATTAGTGCATTTAAAGGTTTATTTTCTTTAAAAAAAGAATAAGTCATATAATGTTAATTAGAAAAATTTAATTTTATCAGCATTTGGATGTTCTTTTAATTTTTCAAGTGT
>CAZJHB010000029.1:9163-10720 GCA_964545685.1 uncultured Candidatus Peribacteria bacterium
ATTAGAAAAATTTAATTTTATCAGCATTTGGATGTTCTTTTAATTTTTCAAGTGTTTTTGATTCTATTTGTCTGATTCTTTCTCTTGTTACTCAAAATTCTTTTCAAACCTCTTCTAGTGTATGTAAATCTCAACCATCTAAACCAAATCTCATTATTATAATTTTTCTTTCTCTAGGAGTAAGAAAATTAAGCATTTCATATAAATTATCTTTTAGTAAATTCATATTTGTTTGATTGTCGGGAGTTGGATTTTTATCATCTTCTATAAAATCTCATAGACTAGTGTCTTCTTCACTTCATACAGGAGCATCCAAAGATAAAATATCTTGAGATATTCTCATTATTTGCCTTACTTTTCTAATATCCATATCTAATTCTGTAGCTAGTTCTTCCATTAAAGGTTCTCTCGTTAATTCTTGAGTTAATCTTCTATAAGTATGTGTAAATTTATTGATAGTTTCTATCATATGAACAGGCACTCTTATAGTTTTAGCTTGGTCTGCAATAGATCTAGTTACTCATTGTCTAATCCACCAAGTAGCATATGTAGAAAATTTAAAACCTTTTTCAGGGTCAAATTTATCTACAGCTCTAAATAATCAAACATTTCATTCTTGTATAAGATCTAAAAGTCAAAGACCTCTTCACATATATTTTTTAGCAATTGAAACAACAAGTCTTAAATTTGCAGCTGCTAATTTTTTTCTTGCTTCTTGATCTCAAGCTTTGATTCTTTTTCAAAGATCTATTTCTTCTTCACTAGATAATAAATCAACTCTTCAAATTTCATTTAGATACATTCTTATAGAGTCATCACTTATTTCTGAAAGTGATATAGATTCTTTATTTTTTTTAGCAACACCTTTTTCTCAAGAAAATAGATTATTTTTATCAAGAGAGTCTATTATATCAATTTTTAACTCTAAAAATCTTTTAAAAATATCATCAAGTAAATCTAAGTCTTCTTCAGCTTTTGGTATAGCATTCATTAATTCATCTTGTACTATAAATCATTCTTTTTTACCTTTTTTCATGAGTTCTTGTACTCATAGTGGAATTCATTCCAGAAATTTTTCATTTACAGAATTATCTATAAAAGTTTTTAATCATTTTCAAGCTCTCCTTTTATCTTCATTTCTTTCTTTTGGCATTTTTTTTAATCACTTTTCTTTTTGAAAAGATAAAATGATATTTTCATCTTTGTCGTTAGAATTATCTATTTTATCTTCAAGATTAAATTCATTTAAATTGATTTCTTCTATTGTATTTTTATTTTCTTTTTTTATCTTTTTATCTTTATCTTTTTGATCCATTTAGTTTAATAAATTATTTTCTAAAAATTTTATTTGCATATTATAAGAAAAAAGCTTATATAATCAAATTTATTTTATTTTAAAATGGGAACTTTCAAATTGTTTTATATTAAGGAAGAAGTTAGTTTTGTAAAATTTTTAAAAGGGTAATTTCATATTTGATTCATCATTAATGTTTTTTGAGTTTTGATTATCTTCATTAATATAAGAATAATAATCATTCTTATAATAGCTTTTTCTGT
>CAZJHB010000030.1:0-7107 GCA_964545685.1 uncultured Candidatus Peribacteria bacterium
TACATACTGCAGAACAACTTGATGAAATTTGTGGAAAATATTTGTAATAAAAAAATGAATATAAAAAAAGTAGTGTATGGTTTTAAACCATACACTACTTTTTTTATATTATCCCTTTAACAGCACTAATATTAAAACTATAATTCATTTTTAAACTTCAAATTAGTCAAATATAACTAGTTTCTCAATTAATTATTATTTTTTTGAATATAATTGTATAATCTTTTAAAAATGGAAGAATATTTTCTTCTCAAATAAAAACATTTATTCAAGGATGAGTTGGAAATTCTTGTATAAATTTAGTAAAGTTAAGCTTTTCTTCAAGCATTTTTATTATAGAGAAAATACTATCTCATAGTCTTTTATGATTTTTTTCTAAAAAAATTCATATTCAAGAATATTGTACTATTTTCTTACTAGGTACTATAAAAAATCATATTTCTTTTGTATTTTTAGCTAATTCATATGATATTTTATTTGCTAAATCTGACAATCTTTCAATTTTTCATTGAGCAAAATTATAATTATTTTCATGTAAAAAATAATCTGGACTTGATTGCATTAGGTAATTAACAAAAGCTCTTATTCATTTTGAAGTAGGTAATCTTCATGCAGAATTATATGGTTGATAAATTAAATCAAGATTTTCAAGTTTTGCCATATCATTTCTTACTGTTGCAGGACTTACTCATAAATCATATTTTTGTAGTAATAATTTACTTCATAGAACATCTCAAGTTTCTATAAATTCTTCTACTATTATTCTTAAAATATCAATATTTCTTTGTGTTAAATTACTCATAATAAAATCTAGTTAATTATTTTTAAAAAATCAGAAGATGTATTATGTTGAGAATAATTTTCGAATATATCTTCATAATTTATTATTTGTTTTCTTTTTCTTAAAAATATATTTAAATTTTTTATAATATCGCTTTTAGAAATAGGAGAAAAATAACTAATTTTATTTCAAAAAATATTTTCTATACTTTTTAAATTACTTGATATTATAGGAATTTTATAATTAAGAGCATCTTCTAAATGAAAAGGAAAAGTTTCATATAGACTAGGCATTATTAATCATATAGATTGTTGATATATAAGATTTTTTTCTGTTTCACTAAAAGTATTTATAAATTTTATTCTATTTTGTAGTTTTAATGAAATTATTTTATTTCTTAAAAAAACATTTTTAGAAATTGCATCTCATAGTATGACAATATCGATTTTTTTACTTAATTTATCTAATATATGAATTATTTTTTCTATATTTTTTTCTATTCAATCTCCAGCAGAATATATTAAATAATTATTTTCTATATTATTTTTAGTTTTTATATCAATATTTATATCTTTATTTTGTAATTTTTTATCTTGTATAAAAAATCATTTTAATAAATTAATTTTTCTTTCTTCAATATTAAATCTTTCTATTAATTCATTTTTTGTATTAAAATCAAAACATATTATTTTATTTGATCTTTTTAAATTATTTTCAAGTAAAAAAATATATTTATATTTATTAAATGTGGAATTAAAATTTCAGTAATATATATTCTTGAAACTAGATACAAAAATATAATATTCTCAAGTATAAAATATTGGTTTAAAATGATTAAAAAATATCATTAAATCATTTTTATCTTTTCTTAATATTTTTAAAAAGTGAATTTGTTCTTTTATGCTAAAATTATTTATTCCTACTTCAATAATATTAATATTTGCTATAGTTTTTAATTTTTTAAATTCTTTTTCTTTTCAAGAATTTGGATTTAAATATATTTTATAAGAATTTTTATTATCTAATAAAAGTATTCATTCAATTAAATTTAGTATAAAAGTAGAATATAAATTATCTTTTATAAATCTTAAATCAAGTCAGATTTTCATTTTTAATATAAAAATTAAATTTTTAAAAATATTTTTTATTATTATAATATAATTTCTAAAATTTAAAAGTCTTTTTATGAATTTAGTAGATATTTTAGATAAATCTTCAAAATCATTTATTTTGAAGATAAGAATTATTCCAAATTCTTCGATAACAAAATTAGTTTGAATAATGGATAATTGAGTTATAAAAATAAAATTAACACAAATTCCTGAGAAAGGTAAAGCTAATCAGCAGTTAATAAAATTTATTGCTAAAGAATTGGAAATTAACAGAAATAAAATTAAAATAATTAATTGAGTTACAAGTCAAAATAAAACTATCAAAATTGATTTTTAAAATAATTTTTATATAATAGTTTTAATTATTAATAAATATATTTTATGGAAGATTTTAAGTTTAAGATTTTATTTATCATTATTTATTTTTTTATTTTAGTCTTTTTATATTTCTTAATATATTTAAGATTAAATAGTTTAAATAAAAGATATATTGAACATATTTGATGTAAAGAATTTAAAAAAAGAAAAATGAAATTGTTTATAATAATTTTATTATTATTAATTTTATTATTTTTTATAAATTCTTTTTTAATATTAATTTTTTTATAAAATGGCAATATATAAGCAAATTTGAAAATATACTATAGTCCAAAGACATATAATAATTATGATTATTAAGTTTTTTAAAACTTTTATTTTTGTTTGTTTTGCTTTAATTATATTATATTTAAGTAGAAAATATTCTTCTTTTTTAGATTTACATGAATGACTTAAAATGATTATTTTTATTTTACTTTTTATTCTTATAAATTATTGATTTTTAAAATTTATAACTTATGTTGTTATTTATTATAATAATTTAATTATTTTATTTGATGATCAATTAGTTATTATAAAGAGTTCACTTATAAAAAAAGATGATATAGAATATATTGATATTTATAAAATAATTAAATCTGATTCTTTTTCTCGATGATTTTTTTCAAATATTCTTTGATATTGAACTTTTGTATTGGAACAACAAAAAACAGAAGTAAGACATTTTAATTATATTTCCCAACCTCATAAATTACTTAAAATTTTTGAAAAACAAAGAGAAACTTATAAAACAAAAAAATATATAAAAATAGTATAAAAATGAAAAAAATTTTAGTTTGATTATCTGGATGAGTTGATTCTGCAGTTACAGCATATTTACTTAAAATAAAATGATATGATGTTACAGCTTGATTTATGATTAATTATTTGGCACCAGAGTGAGAATTTTGCCCTACAAAACAGGACTTAGAAGAAGCAAAAAAGGTTGCAAGTTTTTTAGAAATTCCTTTTTTGATTTTTGATTATAGAGATGTTTATGAAGAAAAAGTACTTGAGTATATGTATGAAGGTTATAAAAAATGAGTAACTCCAAATCCAGATATAATGTGTAATAGTGAAGTTAAATTTAAAGTGTTTTTAGACGAAGCATTAGAACATTGATTTGATTATATTGCGACATGACATTATGCAAAAATAGAAGAAGATAATGATTGAATTTATCATTTAAAAAAATGAATAGATCAAAATAAAGATCAATCTTATTTTCTTGCTTGACTTAATCAATTTCAATTATCAAAAGCTTTTTTTCCAATTTGAAATCTTGAAAAAAGTGAGGTTAGAGAAATAGCTGAAAAAATATGACTTCCAAATGCAAAAAGAAAAGATTCTCAATGAATTTGTTTTGTTTGAAAAGTAAATATGTCAGAATTTTTACAAAAGAAAATAAAACCAAAACCAGGGCTAGTTAAAGATACTTCTGCTAAGATATTATGAGAGCATAAATGAGTGTATTATTATACAATAGGTCAAAGAAAATGACTTGATATTTGAGGCCAAGCTGAACCTATTTTTGTAATTAAAAAAGATATAGAAAAAAATGAAATTATAGTATGAACTTCTTCAGATTTACAGTTATATGATAATGAGCTTTTTGTTTCTGATTTTCACTTTTTAGCTAAAAATAATTTTAAATATCCACTTATAGCAAAAGCAAAAATAAGATATAGACAAAAAGATCAAGAATGTAGAATAGAAAAATTAGATTTTTGATATAAAGTTATTTTTAATGAAAAACAAAGAGCAATAGCACAAGGTCAAATTTGTGCAATATACTTGAATGATGAATTAGTGATGAGTGGAATTATATCTTAAAAAGATTTTTTAAAATTAACTTGTAAAAATATACAAAATATATACAATAAATAAATATTTTCATTAAACATTTAGAAAATAAAAAATAAAAAAATGCCAAATTTAGACAAAATTTTAAAAGAGAAGTTTTGATTTGATTCTTTTAGGGAAGGTCAAAAAGAAATTATAGAAAATATTGTAAAAGGGAATAATACTCTTGTTTTTATGCCTACTTGATGATGAAAATCTCTTACATATCAATTACCATGAATTTTTTTAGAAGGACTTACTATAGTAATTAGTCCTTTAATATCTTTAATGAAAGATCAGGTAGATAAACTTAATGAATTATGAATAAAAACTAGATTAATTAATTCAACTATTAGTCAAATTGAGATTCAAGATATTTTAAATGATTTACAACAAAATAAATTAAACCCTATCAAGTTTTTGTATATTGCTCCAGAAAGATTAAATAGTCAACATTTTATAAATACAATCACAAAACTTAAAATTGCTCAAATTGCTATAGATGAAGCTCATTGTATTAGTCAATGGTGACATGATTTTAGACCTAGTTATATGAAAATCTTAGGTTTTATTAAAGGATTGAAAGAAGGGGATAATTCTTTTCCAATTGTTGCTCTCACAGCAACTGCCACAGAAAAGGTAAGAGAAGATATAATTACAAGGCTTTGAGTAGAATGAAATTACAAAATTTTTATAAGTTGATTTGATAGAAAAAATATAGCAATTTTTGTTCGTGAAATTAGTACAAAAGTAGATAAATTAGCAAAAGTTTTAGAAGTTATTGAAAATACAGCTTGAACTTGAATAATTTATTGTTCAAGTAGGAAAATGGTTAAAGAAGTTTTTGATTTTCTTCAAGAAAAGAATATATCTAGTGGTATGTATACTTGAGAATTGAAAACTGATATTAGAGAAGATATGCAAAATAATTTTATGAATTGAGCTTATAAAGTTATTGTTGCTACAAATGCTTTTTGAATGTGAATAGATAAAAAAGATATTAGGTTTGTTATTCATTATAATTTACCATGAAGTATAGAAAATTATTATCAAGAAGTTTGAAGAGCTGGAAGAGATTGAAAAAATAGTTTTTGAATAGTGCTTGCTAGTTATCAAGATACAAAAATACAAGAATTTTTTATAGAAAATACTTATCCATCAAAAAAAGAAGTATTAAAATTTTATGATTATTTATATAAATGTATTAATAAATGAGAATGAAAAAATACTATAATTACAAAAACTTATTATACTATGAATCAAGAATCATGACTTTCTAGTGATATGAAAGTTTGAAGTATTATAAAAATTTTGGAAAAATATTGAATTTTAAAAAGAGGTATTGAAAATAGAGAACAATTTAGTGATTTTAGATGAAGATGAATTACATTGATCCAAGATAAAAGAGCACATTCTTATTTGTTAATTGACTGGAAAAGACAAGAAAGTTTAGAAAATGAAGCATATTATAAATTAGAACAGATTAAAAAATTACTTTTTTATCCAAGTTGTAGGAAGAAATTTATTTTAGAATATTTTGGTGATAAAGAAGATTTAACTAATTTGTGAGATAATTGTAAAGCTTGTGATTACTGTCTTGATAAAAATAAAATTGCAACATGAAAATTAGAAAATCTTGTTCCATTGTCAGTTTTTTGAATAGTTTTAGATGTAATTCAACAATTTAATTTTAAATTTTGAGTAAAATTTATTGCTAATTTTTTACGGGGAAGTAAAGAAAAAAGAATTTTTGATTGGTGATATGAAAAAAAAGATAATTATTGAGTTTTATCTGAATATTCTGCTGATTTAGTAGATGCATTAATTGAATCTTTATTTAAAGAAGACTTTTTAGAAAAATTAGATTGAAAATTTCCTTTAGTATGACTTAGTGATTTATGAATTGTTGCATTAAAAAATGAAAAATTATTAAAAGAATCTGAAAAAGAATTACAAGAATATCTTCATTTAAAAGTTAGATCAAAAGCTTTTAAAAATCAAAAAACAACTAAAGAAAAAAAAGAAAGAAAATCTTGAAATTATGAAAAAACATTACAGTTATATAAAGAGTGATTAAGTTTATCTGAAATAGCAAAAAAAATAGATTTAAAACCAATGACAATAGAGAATCATTTTTTAAAACTTTATGAAAAATGAGATTTATCTCTAATTGATATTTTAAAATTAACAAATTTTGATAATTTAAATAAAATTAAAAATGTAATAATAAATGAGTTAAATAATGATATAGAAAAATTAAAACCTATAAAAGAAAAATTAGAAGAGTTATGATTTTATGATATTAGTTATTTAGAAATAAAAATAGCTATAGCAATGATAGAAAAAAAAGATTTATAAAAAATCTTGATAAATAAATTTGCATAATTATACTATATTATGTTATAATAATTACATATTCAAAAACTATGAATACAAAGTTACAAAAACTATTTGAACAATATAATGTTTCTTTACAAAACAAACACGAAATTAATCAGATTTTTTTATTATTACCATTAGATAAACAAAGAAATTTAATTAATAATTTTGAAAAATTAATATTAAGATTAGAACAAATAGAGAAAGAAATAAATCTTGAGAGAAGAATACTAATTTGAGATTTATTTACAGATATTAAAAAATTTTATAATGATTATTCTAAAGAGTTATAAAAAAATTATAAAAATAAAAATAAAAAAATGCCTGAGAAAAAAACAAAAAAATTTGAACATTTAGATAATATTGATCCAAATGTAAAGAAAATATTGAATTTTCCAATAACTGAAATTTATCCTGAGCATTTAAAAACTGTAAGCTCTAATTTATCTGAATATTCTACACATAAAAATCCAGAAATTGCTCAAGCAGCTTTAGATATTTTAGAAAGAATTAATAAAATTACTTCTTTTTGAATATGAGATAAAAGAATATCTTCTGAAATAGTAAATGCAACAGCAACAGCTGATGATTATAATAACATTTTAGCAGCATAATTAAATACAAAATAAAAAAAGT
>CAZJHB010000030.1:7207-10554 GCA_964545685.1 uncultured Candidatus Peribacteria bacterium
ATAATATTCTTCAAATTTATTATCTTTATATTCTATCCGATCTGATAATCATCAAGAATAATAATAACTAATTATTTTTCAATCTCAAGTATTTGAAAAATCTATTTTCCATTTTTCAGGAACTTCTAGTGAACTTCATATTCATTTTCAAAGTAATGCATTATTTCTTATGCTTTCATAATTATTTATAATTTTATTACTAAATATATTAAGCTCTTGTTTTTCGCTTAATCTATTATAATTTATATTACTTATTCAAATAGCTATAATACTAATTATAGCTATAACAGTTAATATCTCTATTAAAGTAAAACCTCATTTTTTTTTCATAAAAATTTGTATATAAGAAATATTATAATATAATATATATTGTAATGATATTTATATAAGTTCAAATATTTTTTTACTTTTTTACTTTTTTACTTTTTTAATTATGAAATGAATTATAAAAAAAATACTTTTATTAGTTTCTATTATATTTATTAGTTTTGGATTTGTAAATGCTGAAGAAGAAAGTTTTAAATTGGAATGATATGAATTAATTAATTATAATCAACTATATCTTATTTTTAATAATAATCTATATGATTGAGATGGGATAGAATATACTTTTAGTCTTATAAATAAAAATGATTCATTTGATGATTTATATGTAGAGTATTATGAAATAGATGAAAAAAAATGAGATAAAATATTATTAACTTTTGATAAAAATATGCAAATTTGATGAGAATATGAGCTTATGGTTATAGATATTTTAGATGAAAATTGAAATAATATTGAATCATGAATAGATTCTATTATAACATTTATAGTACCTAAAGAAATTATTTATGTAGATATAGCAGAAGAAGAAGAAGCTAGATTAGTAATAGAAGATGAAAATATGAATCTAAATTCAGCAATAGAACATGAATTAAATTCTTGAGAAGAAGTGTCAGTAAATTTTGTTGAAAAAAATATTGTTTCTGAATCAAAAGATGCTATTGAATTACCTACTACTTGACCAGAACATTTATTCATATTGTTATTTAGTTTTATATTAGTTTCTTTAGGCTTTGTTTATAAAATTAAAAAATCTTAATCCCTTATTCTTTTACTCTAATGGGAAAAACTAGGAATGTCATCAAAGTGCTAAAAAATCCAAAATATTTTTTATATATTTTGGATTTTATTTATTGGAAATAAAAGTCATATTATAGTTAAATTTTTATAGAATATTAATTTATTAAATTTTTTTGCAATATTTTTATACATAGATAAGTATAATCATATTTTTTCACTTTGTTCAATAATAATATCTGATAAATATAAAAATTTGTAATTTTTTTGTAATTTTCTATGTTTTTCACTTATTTTAAATATAAAATTTAACTCATTATGTATTAGTTTTTGTGTATTTATTATTTTAATCATATTTTTTCATAATTTTTTTTCATATATTGAATTTTTTCTTAATTCTAAAATTTCTTCAAAAATAGTATTATGTTTTATAAAATCACTTTTTGTAATATCATATATAGATGGAATTAAATCATTTCTTTTTCAAAAAAGAAAAATTATTTTCTTTTCTAAAGTTTGAATTTTTATTTTTAATATATATAAAAATATGCTATATAAAAGTATTATAAGTAAAATAAAATATAAAATGTTCATTAGTCTTAATTTAAATTATAACTAATTTATATTTTACTATAATAATAAAAATAAAGCAAAAATTGACTAATAAAAAAAAAAGATTATAATCTTGCTTGACAAATGTTACAAGGATAATCTATTTATAGTAACATTTTTTTTATTAATTAATTTTAATTTATTATATGATAGGTTTTATAAAAGCTTCCTTAAGAGAATTTAACCATGTAGTATGGCCAACAAGAAAGGAAACAAAAAAATATTTCATTATTGTTGTTACTATATTAGTGACATTTTGATTATATTTATTTATAGTAAGTACGATTTTTTCAAAATCATTTTTTTATATAAAAAATTTATTTAATTGAACTACAAGTATAGAAAATACTTCTACTGAATTAGATTTAGATTCTATTAATTTTGATGATAATTCAATAATAATTTCATCATGAATTGTTGAAGATAATTCTGAAATAATTGATAATTCAACTATAGAATCTGTTGATTTACCAGAAGAACTTACTCAAACTTGAGAAGTTAGTGAATAATAATATTTTGTAATTTTTATAAAAAATGATGAAAAAACCAGAATGGTATGTAATTCAAGTAATTTCTTGAACAGAAGAAAATGTTAAATCATCTTTATTTCAAAGAAGAGAAAGTTTTTGATTAGAAGATTATATTTTGGATGTATTTGTTCCAACTCATGATGTTTTATCAATAAAAGCTAATTGAGATAAAGTTAAAAAGAAAAAGAATATTTTACCAGGATATATTTTAGTACAAATGAATGTTACTAATGAAAGTTGGTATATAGTTAGAAATACACCTAATGTAACTTGATTTTTGTGAGCATGAAATATTCCTGTTCCTGTTTCGTGAGCAGAATTAGAAAAATTAAAATGAAAAGTAGAGGAAAAATCTGAAACATTTGAAACTAAATATAAGATATGAGATTTTGCGTCTATTATTAAATGACCTTTTTCATGAAATTCATGAGTTATATTAGAAGTTAGTGAAAAAAAATGAACTTTAAAATTAAATGTAAATTTACTTTGAAGAGATACACCTATTGAACTTGATTTTAATCAAATAAAAATTAAATAATTAAAAAAATTATTCATGAAAATTTTAACTAAGATTTTATATTTTTTTATCTTTATTTTCTTTTTAAATATATTTTTTTATTATATTTCATTGGATTATAAGGAATTTTTAGAAAATTTAAAATATTGAGAAACTATAAATGAATTAGAGAAATGAAATGAAAATTTTAATTGAGAAAAAATTAATAATTTGACTGAAATAAAAATTGAGAAAATTGATAAGGTAAGTAATGATATAGAAATAATAGAAGAAAAAGATAATTTAACTAATGTACAAATTTGAAAAGATAATTTAATAGAAAATAAAGACGTTGTGTTGTGAAAAAATTACAGAGATGTATTAGAAAAATTTTTAAATATTTATGATTTAAGTAAAATAGAAATTAATACATTATTATTTGAAATAACTAATGAATATCCTGATTATTATTATGAATATTATTCAAAAGATTTTACTTTATATTTTTTTACTACTAAAAATTATAATCAAATATATGATATATTTAGTTATTTACAAGAAGATTGACCTTTTTCAATAAATGAAGTTAATAATTTTTGAGAAAAATCTTTTTATATTAATATGGATAAAGAAGTAAATGATGATTT
>CAZJHB010000031.1:0-8925 GCA_964545685.1 uncultured Candidatus Peribacteria bacterium
ATAGAATCTCCTAGTTGAACAAAATTTATGCATACTTGAGATTTTAAAATTGATCATACTCCTGAAATTGATGAACCTGCAAATTTAGAAAGAATACAAAAAATTGGAAAAACATGAATAACTATGTTACTTTCTGATTCTACTTGATCAACAAGAAAATGATATTCAATGAGTGAAAAAAATGTATGAGAACAATTAGAAAAAACAGTTAGATACCATCAAAGAGGTAGATTAATTATCGCTGCTTTTTCTTCTTGGATTTCAAGAATTCAACAATTAATTAACATTTGTGAAAAATATGATAAAACAATTTTCTTGAGTGGAAGAAGTATGATTGAAAATGTAGAAATCGCTAAAAAATTATGATATCTAAAATTAAAACCAGGTATTATAAAAAAAATGACAGCTAAAAATACAGAATGAATTTTACCTCATAAACAAGTAATTATAACTACTTGAAGTCAATGAGAACAATTCTCTGCTCTAGCTAGGATGGCTGAATGAAAGCATAATGCTGTTGAAATAGTAAAATGAGATACGGTTGTTTTTTCTTCAAGTATTGTACCAGGTAATGATAAATCTGTAGTTCAAATTATTAATAAACTAATAAAACTTTGAGCAGAAGTAATAACAAAAGATGATTGAGAATTTCATACTTGATGACATGCTTTTCAAGAAGAACAAAAAGTTATGCTTTGACTTGTAAATCCAAAATATTTTATGCCTATTTATGGTGATCTATATTATAGAACAGTACATAAAAACACAGCTATTTCTACATGATTTCATAGAGATAATATAGTTATGATTGAAAATGGTCATATAATTGATTTTGCACCAAAATGAAATTCTATATTTAAATCAAGAATAAAAGTACCTATCCAAGAAATTATAATTGATAGTAATATAATGGCTCTTGCTAATTCTCATGTATTAAAAGCCAGAGAAAAAATGATGGAAGCTTGAGTACTTGTAATCAATTATAAAGTTGATAAAAAAACAAAAGCTATCTTATGACATTTAAAACTAGAAACTAGAGGATTAGTATACTTAGATCAAGTAAGAGATATTCATAGAATGATTATTAAAAAGGCTAAAGAATTATATGAAAATACTTTACTTGACATACCAGATATTGAAGAAAAAGAACTATTAAAAATTATTAAAACTGATCTTGAAAAATTCTTGTATTATAGAATAGAAAGAGAACCAATGATTATACCGATGATTACGGAGGTGTAGTACTAAATACCCCTTTACCCTCGTACCTCGTGTATTCCCATTAAAAAGGGGAAAAATAAATAAAAGAACATCATATTACATTGTAATACGATGTTCTTTTATTTTTTAATTATTAATATTGTTTTAATTCTTCTAATATTTCTTTAAATGTAATGTTTTCTTTATCTGTTTTTGAATAAATAATAAATGGAATTGCTTTATTTTCAATAACTTTTATTAAAATAATTATTCTAAATCATCAAGATTTTCATACTGGTATTGAAGAATTTTTAATTCTAAACTTATAAATTCATTTTCCTAAATGTTTTCAACTATTAATATTAAAATTTGATTTAAAATCAGCAAAATCATTTAAAATTAAATTATATTTTTTAAATAATTTATTAAGTTGTTTATTAAATGGCTCCTTTAAAATAAATAACATAATTATACTTCAATTTTATCAATTATTTCACCTAATTCTTCAGAATTATTAATTTGTTCTGAAAGTTTTTTATCTTGTAAATCTTCAAGGTATTCTTCATAAACTTTAGATACTATAAAAGCTAATTTTTGTTTTTCAGCTTCTTCTATAACGAAATTATTATTTTTTATATCTAATTCTAATGTAATTTTAGTCATAATAATTAATGAAATTTTTAAAATATATAATTATTATATACATAAAAATAAAATTGCAAAAAATATAAATTTATTTCTTATAATTTCATTTATAATATCTTGTTTTGATTTAAATTCAAAACATTTATAGAAATTTATTATAATAATTTTTTAAAGAATAAAAGATAAATAAATTAGAAAAAAAAGTATAGTTATTCACAATGTTATTAACTTTACTAAATATCATACAAGATTGGACTGTTTTAGTAAATTTACAAATTTAACAAGTATTCTATTATTGTACTCATCTTCTTTACGTTTTTCAAGAATTCTTTTTTCTTTTTCTACTTGAAATATTCTTTCTTTTTCTAGTTTTATTTTTAGATTTTTTTCTTCTTCTAATTTTTTTCTAGCTATTCTTTTCTTTCTTCTTAATTCAATATTATATCTATTTAAATTTTTGGCTTTTTTTTCTTTAGCAGATAATTTATTCCATTTCTTATCAGTTCTAATTTTATACTCTTTTCTTTTAATCTTCAATTTATTTTTTAATTCTATTTCTTCTTCTGATAATGGTTTAAATTTTTTACAAAGCATACATAATCATTTATCTAAATCTTCCTGCTTAGTTGAATGATAACCTGTTGCTAATGTATGTATATCATTATGACATTTTTTACATAAATATAACAAATGTTCATCTAACTCTTGTCAAGGATTATCATAATCTAAACTATCATAATTTTGATGATGAACTTCTTCTCATTCATTTATATTACATATTTCACATTTTAAAGAACTTAATCAATCTATATATTTTTTTCTTCTTATATACCAATAATAAGTTTTAATATAAAGATTATATTCTCTTCTACTAAATATTTTAATATTATTAGACTTTACATTATTATCTTTATCTAAAATCCTATAAGCCTCTTTTCTAAATTCATCATTCATAAATTTTATCTAAATTAGTTAATAATATAAAAAAATTAATCTTCTAATAAACCAAAAATCTACAAAGGAACAATCTCCTTCCCTTCAATTACCAATATATCATCTTTAATTATATATGAATTTTTATCATATTTTTCTTTATTTTTAGCTTTTCAACCTATTTCAAATATTATAAATTTCATTATTATGTTTTGCAAGTTTTTATCCAATATAGTGAATAATTTTAATCAGTAGAGTGAAATTTTTTAATATTTCCTTTAAAAATCAATTTTAAATTTTAATATTCAGATTAATTCTCAAATTAATTTATTTTTTACAAAACTTTTATGTTTTTCATCATTCAGAACTTCTCATAATCAATCTAATATTTTATAATTTTCTCACAATTTGTTTAATTTTTTTAAAATTTCTATAAATAATTCTTTTTTTGTTTTTCAAGTTCTTTCCAAAATTATTTTTTCATTTATATCAAACGAATTTTTAAAAAAGAAATAAATATCATAAATATCTCTATTAGCCATTCTTTCTATCAAAACAACTAATTTATTTGCAAAAATAGTAGATTTTGATTGTATTTTAATATCTGTTCAATAAAAATTTACTATTTCATATTCATTATTCTTCCAAATATTTCTATTTATATCAATTTTAATATTAACATCATCCTTTCAATATGACAATTTTAAATCATATTTTCAAATTTTTACTTCTCAATATTTTTTCAAAATTTCTACCATTTGCTTATCTATATTTTCATTTTCTACAATTAAGTCAAAATCCAAATCTGTAGAAAATCTATCTAATCAATATAAAAAATAACAAGCTGTTCATCATTTAAAAGCCAAATATTTTGATAAATCTGAAGAAAAAATATCAATCAAAATATTATACATTATATCTCTATGTTTTTCTTTATTAAGCATATTTTTTTATTAATTTATTAATTTCTAAAACCAACCTTTTATTATTATAAATCTTTGAAATTTCTTCAAGCTTTTCAAAATCAATTTCACTTAAATTATCAAAATAATAATTTTTACTTAAATATAATCTATCACAAATAGCCCTTTCTTTACTTGCAATTAAATATTTTCAATTATTTTTTAATCATAATGGATTTGATAAAATTGAATCTTTTAATTTATGAAAAACAAAATTTGTTCAATCAACTTTTTTTTTTATAGTATTATCACTTATCAAAAAAATATCTTCATAATATTGAAAAATTACTCATTCTTTTTTCAAAACTGTTTCTAATGAAATATATGATTTTTTCTTTATTTTACTTGCTAATTCTAAGGTATCATATTTTTGTAAAGCATATACTCAATAAAAAACATTTTTTAAAAATCATTGTTTTTTAGCTCTATATAAAAATTTATCAAGTGCCATATCAGTCTTAAAATTCAAGATATTTGAAATATCTCTTTTTGTAAAAACTGTTTTTCAAGAATTTATTAATTTAATATTATTCATAATTTCATTAATAATTAGACTAATGTGTCTTATTATAATGGAAATTTAACAAAAATACAAGATTTTTTTATTTTACCGAAGCACTAGATATTCATAAACTTTCTCATTTTTTATTCTATCTAAAGTATAAATACAATAAGATTTACATTATATTCATCCAATAATAATTCTATATTAATTTTTGAAAAAAAACTTTTATTCATCTACTACTATAACTTCATTCCTCCCTTCAATTAAAAAAAATTAAATAAAAAATGTTTTCATAAGAAAATAACTACTGTAAAAAAATCGTTAAGAAATACAAAAATTCTTTACAAAAACAGAAATCTGTTTAAAATAAGCTTATCTTTTAATTCTTAATAAAAGATTTATGAAAAAAAACTTAAGAATATTGGCTTATATACTTATAAGTATACTACTTACTTCTTGTTTTTGAACATCAAATAATGATGAAATTAATAAAGCAAAAGAAGAAATGTGAATTGTTACAAATGATTCTTGACCTGTTAATGAAGTAGATAATAAAAATGAATGAAGTTGAATTTGAACAAGTGACACTGTAAAGAAAGAAGAAAAAGAAGAAGAAACACAAAAAACAAATATAAAAATTGAAAATCTTACTCAAGATGTGTTTTTATCATTTGATGATATATCTGAATCAGACTTACTAAAATTAAAAGTAGAAATAACTTGAAAAACTTTAACTGAAGTTGATAAAATAATTGTTAAATTTTCTAATAATACTTCTCAATATCCTGATGATAATTATACATTACAAAAATTTTCAGCTTGAGATAATACATTTTTGTATAGAGCATTTTCTGAATATGAAGCTCTTGATTATGGAATTAATGAATATATATTTGAAGCATATTCAGAAAATACTGTAGCAAAAACAAAAGTAACTTTAACTGTAAAAAATGAAATAGAAGAATCAAAAGACGATTTTCATACAACAAACAATAATTATGAGTGAGAAAAATTAGATATCTCTTCCCTACCTGTTTGAGCAAATTTCTGAGAACCAAGAGAAATATGAAACTGAAAAATTACTTATTCTGATATAAAATGATTAAACATCGAATTACTAAGTTCAAACATTTATGATTGTGGGCAAAATACTGAAACTTGAGAATACTATGTAACTGAAATACTTAATGAAAAATTAGATTCTTATTTCTGGTGGAATACTTGTAAACCATTTTGAGATGAAGAATGAATCAGTTATTATGTATTAAGACTTGATTGAACTTCATTTATTTATGAAAAACATATTTACTTAAATAATTGAATTTATTGAATATATAATCTTGAAACTTGAGAAAATTTTATTGAAGAAAATGAAGAAACTCAAAGTATTTTAACAAAATTACAAGAAAAAAATACAGAATTAAAAGAAAAAAATGACACTTTTACTATTGTAGAAATAGTGAATGATTTATTTACTAAAATTTTAAATAATTAATTATGAAAAAAAGTAATAAAAGAGTTTTATTAAAACTATCAGGAGAAGCATTTGCTTGATGACAAAATATTTGATTTGATTTTCATGTATTAGAAAATATAGCTGATATTATAAAAAATTTAAATGATAAAAAAATTGAAGTGTGAATTGTAGTTTGAGCTGGTAATTTTATAAGATGAGCTGATATAAAAGAAATTAATATAGATAGATGTAATGCAGATAATATGTGAATGTTAGCAATTAACATAAATTCAATTGCTCTTTGAGATATTTTAGCAAAAAAATGAATTCATGTAAAAATGATGAACTCATTTTCTATAGATTGAGTAGTTCAAAGATTTAATAAACCTAAAGCACTAAAAGCATTAAAAGATTGAAAAGTTGTAATATTTAGTTGAGGAACTTGAAATCCATATTTTACAACAGATACAGCATGAGTTTTAAGAGCTTTAGAAATAGAAGCAGATATAATGATAAAAGCAACAAAAGTTGATTGAGTATATACAAAAGATCCTATAAAATATAATGATGCTGAATTTATAGAAAAAACGGATTATAATGATGTTCTAGTAAAAAATTTAAAAGTTATGGATTCTACTGCTATAGCACTAGCAAAAGATAATAAATTAACATTAAAAGTTGTAAATTTATTCAAAGATAGAGCAATATTAAATGCTATAATGTGAAAAAAAGAAGGAACTACTATAAGTTAATATATAAATTATAAACATTAAAAATATGGTTATTTTTTAATAAAAATAACCATATTTTTAATTAATTTTTGCTTAAAATAAATTAATATATTATAATATAAAAGTTAAAATTAATAAAATAATTTATGAGAATATATAATAAAAAAGCTTTTAGTTTAGTTGAACTTATTACTATTATTATAATTTTAATAATTTTATGAACAATAGCTTTTATTTCTTTTCAATGATATAGTAAATATGTAAGAGATAGTAAAAGATTATCAGATATATCAAATATCAGAAAATCACTTGAATTATTTCAATTAAATACTTGACAATATCCTCTACCTAATCAATTTAGAGATATTACTTATAGTTGAGCAAAATTACGGTATCAATGAGTATTTTGAGAAGATAACCTTATAAATGTAAAAAAAATCAATAAATTACCAGTTGACCCTTTGTTTGATATTGAATATACATATTCAGTAACAAATAAAAAAAATGAATATGAACTTTGATCAATATTAGAGAGTACTGATTTATGAATAAATACTTATTTTGAAAATTGAGCAACTCAACAAACTATAGCATATATTACCTGAAATTATAATTGAAAAATTATAAAAACAAGTCAATGAAATACTACATATATACTAGCAGTTCCATCAATTATAAATTGATCATTAAATTTAGAAAATATATTTGATTTGATAGATGAAAATAAATTAGTTTATAATTGATTTACAAATATCCCTTCATCATATAGTTGAACATTCATAGATATTGAAGAAGAAACAAATTTAAATATTGTAAATAAAAATAATATTCTATTGTTTGAATGAAATATTGATGATTTAATTAATGATAATTCAAATACTAGGATTACTTTATTACAAAATCTACAAAATGCATATACTTGAACATTAATTTCAGATTTATCTTGAATAAATGAAATATTTGCTTTATGAATAGTTGATATAGATAATCCTAAAATAAAAGAAACAGAACTAATATGTTGAATTTTGTGATTTAATGATTGTTATTCTACAAGCACTTCTGAGTGATCACAAACAATTTCATATTCTTGTGCAGAACACCCTACTATAGAAAATGCAAATTTTTTAGAATGAACTCCATCACAAGAAAATCAAAATTGGGAATATGATTATAGTCAATCAAAGGCTTGTAGTTGGAAATGTAATGATTGATATAATAAATGATTTTGAGATACTTGTATATTAACTGAAAACATTATATGGAATTGAACAATAAATACAGATTGGAATGAACCTTGAAACTGGACTCCAAATATAGTACCTTCAATATCAAATGATGTAATAATTGATTCGTGTTCAAATTGAAATATAACTCTTGATTTAAATTGATGAGTTACTGTATGAGAAATAAAATTATGAGAAAATTGTTTAAGTACTTTAAATTTAAAAAATTGAAATGAAATTACAAATAAATTAGTATTAACAAAAAGTTTAATTATATGACAAAAAGGAAACTTAACTCACTCTAATAATACAACAACAAAAAATCATATAATAAATATAGAAGCATGAAATCTTATTATAGATTCATGATGAACAATTAATGTAAGTGGAAAATGATATTCACCAAACAATTGACCTTGATGATGAACAAGTAATACATCACAATATTGATGATGATGATGACATTGATGATATTGATGAAATTGAAAAAATTGAGTTATTTGATGAGTTTCAAATGATAATTACATAAATCCAATAGATTTATGATCATGATGATGATATTCTTGAGCTTGATGATGAGTTATAAAACTAATATTAAACTGAAATTTAGTAAATAATGGTAGTATACAAGCTAATTGAAATAATTATTCATCTCGGTGATGATGATGAGCATGATGAAGTATATGGTTAGATGTAAATGAAATATCTTGAAATTGAACTATAACTTGAAACTGATGAAATTGAAATCTTACTACTTGATGATGATGAGCTTGAGGAAGACTTGCTTTATATTATAATCAATCTGTATTTGATATAGATAATATTTCACTTTTATGAGGATCTTGATATAGAAAATGATGAATATGAACTAAATATATTGAAAAAAAATCTACATGAGTTAAAAGTTTATATGTGGTTTGAAATACAACAACATTAACAAATTGAAAAACTGTTTTAGATTGAACTATATCAGAATTAACTAATCTTTATATATGATCATGAGCATATGTTGAATACATAGCAGATAGTTTCTCAGATATTTCATGAGTATTAGAAATAGAAAATGCAACACTTACTTCTATATCATCTTGAATTTTAAATATGCCAGAATGATCAATAAATATAAAAGAAGGTTGAATATTAAATCATAAAAACAATACAAATACAAAACTTTATACTTTAAATATAATTGCTAATAATACTACAATTAATAATTGATGAACAATTAATGTAAGTGGAAAATGATATTCACCAAACAATTGACCTTGAT
>CAZJHB010000031.1:9025-10459 GCA_964545685.1 uncultured Candidatus Peribacteria bacterium
TGTAAATGAAATATCTTGAAATTGAACTATAACTTGAAACTGATGAAATTGAAATAATCCATATTCATGATGATGATCATGATGAAGAATAGCAATATATTATAATACTAGCACATATAATATTGATTGAATTAAAGTTAATTGATGAATATGATTAGTTTATTGATGAATATGAACTAAATATATTGAAAATAAATTATTAAATACAAAAGATTTATATATTGTATGAAGTTCTAAATCTATACTAAATGGTAAAAATAAATTAAGTTGAGAATATTCTAATTTAACAAATATGTACGTTGGTTCATGAGCAAATATAGATTTATTATCTGGAGTAAGTTTTAATATATCAAATAATTTTGAGATAAAAACCTCTAAAATTTTTTCTACTCACAATTTAAATATTGATATGTGAACTGCAAATCTTATTATTGGATCTTGATCTATACTTAGTCATTATAAAAATTCAAATACAAGAGCTTATAATCTAGATATATCTGCCTGAAATATGGTAATTGAAGCTTGATGATTGATTGATTTATATTGAAGATGATATACTTTTGGAAATTGACCATGAGCATGATCTAAAAATACTTCAACTTATTGATGATGATGATGACATTGATGATATTGATGAGATTGAAAATGGTCTGTTAGTTGATGAATAATAAATGATTCAATAAGTGCACCAATTGACTTATGATCATGATGATGATCATCTTGAAATTGATGATGAGCATTTAAACTACAATTAACATGAAACCTTATTCATAATTGAACAATTAATGCAAATTGAACAAACCATATTTCTCGGTGAGGTGGGTGAGCTTGATGAAGTGTATGGTTAAATGTAAATGGAATGTCTTGAAATTGAACTATATTATTAAATTGATGAACATGAAATCCTATAACATGATGATGATGATGATGATGAATTTTCAAAATAAATTATAATAATGCATCATATAACTTTAGTAACATATCAGTTTATTGATGAACAGGATTAAATAATTGATGAAATTGATCCATAAACTATTAATATAAATTAAAGATATTTGTATATTTTAATAATTTTCAAAATTATTTTTCCATAATGAAAATTTAATTTTCTTATGTTTTAAACAAAATTTTAATTTTATTCTCAATAAATTTTACAAAAAAAATACCAAGTTTTTTATTACAAAAATTTTGGTATTTTTTGATATTTATTTCTTATTTATTTAAAGCTAAGAATTAAATATAATTTTATTATTTTTTTTCACATTAGAAAGAAAATAACCAAAAACTTTTGACTTTTACAAATTTTACAATAAAATGCGCAAGCTATATATTTTAGAATATTTTTTCTAAAAAATAATTAATATATAAATATCAAAAACATGTTAGGTAAATTAAAGAAAAGAAAAAGATTAAGAGTACACGGATACTTAAAAA
>CAZJHB010000032.1:0-10429 GCA_964545685.1 uncultured Candidatus Peribacteria bacterium
AAGATTTCCACTTCATCAAAGAACGGTAGATGTTACATATGCTCAATCTCAAGCAGTTGCTCAAGTTGCATATGATCAAACTACATTTGCTACAGTTTCTGTTTCATCAAAATTTTGATCATCAGTTCAGCTACTAGTAGCTTCTTCTATTAATTCTAGACCTAAGTATTGATTATCTGTTCAACTACTGGTAGCTACCTGTGTAGTATCACTAGTAAAATCTCATTCTAATGCATAAGTTACATTAAGTATAGGACTTAAAATAGAAGATATCAACGAAAAAAGCACAGCTGAAGAAATAAGTTTCCTAGCTTTTTTGCGAAAATTCTTTTTCATAGATAACTATATTTAAAAAATAAAATAAAATAAAATAAAATAAAATAAAATAAAACATGATAAATTAATATAACGCTTTTTTGTTTTTATTTTTATTTTTTTGAAATATTTTTATCTTTTATTTAATAAAAGAAATTAAATAATTCTTAATTATATATTAACCTATTTTGCTAATATTCAATATAAAAAAAATTTTTTTGTTAAAAAATGAAAAATAACTTAGTATTTAAGATAAAATAAGAAAAAAACCACTCTAATGTATAAAAAAATAGAACAGTTTTATATATTTGGATATTTGTTTTTTAATTTTTCTTGTAATTGTAAACCTTTATAATATAAATGTTTGTTTTCTACCTCAGAATGTCCTATCATATCATGTTGGATTTTTTTAAATAGTTCAATCATTTTTTGAACTTTTAAATTACTAATTTTATCAATTCAGTATTTTTTTATTAATTTTATTGTTTCATCAAGAAAAAATTGAAAATGTTTGTGATCATTATCCATTGAAACATCATTAATAAGTTTTTTTATTATTTGAAAATTATTATTAAAATTTGTGGTATTATGATTGTATACTTTTTCATATTTAACTATTGTAGGAAAAGTTATATCGTCTTCTCTATTAACATGTATTGTAACTTCTCTTTTAAAATCTAAATATGATTTCTTTATATATTTTAAATTAGGATACTCAGTTAAAAAGTTATTAGTAACAAAATTTACCAAATCTTCTAAATTATCTAAATCTTTTCTTAAAGGTTCATGATAAGTTTTAGTAATATAATTTACTAATTGTTTTATATTCATTGTATAAGGGTCTTTTTTAAAGAAAAACATAATTTTTATTGTTAAAATTTAATGTATTTATAAAGTTAGTATATCATGTTTTAAAAGATTTTTCAAAAAAATAATTAAATTAAAACATAAAATATATATTTTTATATAAAAATTTCCAAAATTTCAAAAATAATTATAATTAATTTAAAATAATTATAGATATGAATGTGGAAATATAACAATAAACTTATGAATGAACTACAAAAAATTTCATCTAAACTAAAGTCAATCAATAAAAAAGTATACATTGTTTGATGATATACTCGTGAAAAAATCTTAAATTGAACTTATTTGTGAGATATTGATTTGGCAACTGATGCTACTCCATTTGAAATGAAAGAATTATTGCATGTAATAAAAGGAGTTTGAAAAAAATATTGAACTCTAATAATAAAAGAATGATGACAAGTTTTTGAAATAACTACATTTAGAAAAGATATTTGAATCTTGGATAATAGGAAACCTGTAGAGGTTATTTTTACTGATAATTTAATTGAAGATTCACAGAGAAGAGATTTTAGCTGTAATGCTATTTATTATGATATAATGAATAATAGTTATATAGATCCTCAAAATTGAATTTCAGATATAAAAAATAATGTTATAAAGTTTATTTGAGAGCCTTTTGATAGAATTCAAGAAGATGCTTTAAGGATTCTTAGATTTATAAGATTTAAAAATAAATACAATTTTGATTTATATGATAAGAATTATCTAAATATTTTAAAAGAAAATATTAATTTATTAAAAAGTATTAGTATTGAGAGAATAAAAGAAGAAATAGATAAAATCTTGCTTTTAGAAAACAATATTCAAGCATTAAAAGATTTAAAAGAAATTTGATTTTTTAAGATTTTTATTCCATTAATTGATAAGCTAGAACAAACAGAGTGATGACTAAAATATCATTTAGAATGAAATGTTTGGAAACATACTTTAATGACAATTCTAGAATTAAATGATATATTTTTAAATTGATGTAAATGATTAATGATTAATTATACAAAAAATGAAAAAATAGATTTATATCGGACTTTATTATTACATGACATATGAAAAGTAGAAACATTTTCACGAGATGCTAACTGATATGTTCATTATTATAATCATGAAAATGTATCTTATGAATATTCAAAAAATATTTTGAAAGAATTTAAATTTTCTAAAAAATCAACTCAAAAGATATTATGGATTATAAAGAATCATTTAAGAATTTTTAAAATAATGGAAATGAGAATTTTAAAATCAAGAAATTTTATGTTAAATAAGTATTTTTATGATTTAATGATTGTATGAATATGTGATCATAAATGAAGAATTCCAAGTGATGATATTCTTATATATAAATTAATAAAATTTTATAATAATTTTCAAGAAATTTTAAAATCTAAGAAGTTTTTATCTTGAAGCGATATTTTAAAAAAATATCCAGATTTGAAATGAATTGATATTAAGAATAAATTAAATTCATTGAATGATGAGATATTAATAAAAGATTAGTTGATTTTTAATAATTATTTTTTAGAATAAGTTACACTTTATAAAAAAAACGAAAACAAAAACAAAAAAAGGAGTTTGGACTATGCTAAGTAATATTGATATACTTGTGTTAAATCCAATTTATGGGTATGGGATTTTCTTTACTATATTAACTGTTGCGTTAATAACTATGATTACTTATAGTATTAAAAACAGAAAAAGTAAAGTGCTTGCCTGTTCTGAATCTCATGCAAATGATCTATACAAGGATTCGTTATCTGGAAATTATTGTTGTTCAGAATGTTTTTCAAGTGATATCTATAAAGACTTATTATCAGGTGAATTACGTTGTAATAATTGTTCATTTAAAGTGAAAAAAATGAAGTTATGAAAGGAATAAAAGTAAAAGAAAATAAGTTTTTTACTTTATATAAAAAAATAAAAACAAAAGAGTGAGAGCTTGGGGATGAAAAAATTCTTAATATTTATAAATGAACCTATCGTAGTCATTATTATTGTCGTAATTTTTGTAATTCTTTTTGCTTACTATCAAAATAAAAAGGTTAGAAAATGCCCAAGGTGTGATTCAACGGACACCCAATATGATTCACTATATTATACTTGTAACGATTGTGGATTTAGTGGTTGGAAATGAAATAAAAAAGGAGTATAAAAGAAAGGCTAAGCAATAACTTGCTTGGCCTTTCGTCTTATTTAATTAAAACTTTACTTTTTACAACTCCATTCTTCTAATTCCTTTATTTGCTTAGAAAAAATTAAATATATTAATAAACTAGATAATCATAAAATTAAAAACAAAATTTTCATTTCTAAGCTATAACTAGCTTCATTAAATAAAAGTTCTAAACTTGTTGCTGTAAAATTTATTTCAAGTAAATATTTTATACTTAAATGATGTGTTTTTACATAAGACATAAGTATTTTATATGCTTTAACTAGAATAACAATTGTTGCAACTGCTTGTAACCAGTGAGTTGATTGAGTGTGCATATCTAAAGTATTTATTCCTTCTAATCATGGTTTGATGAAAGGTTGAAAAATTCAAACTATAAAATGTGCTACTCACATAATAGTTTGAAAAAACATAAAAATAATCAATCAGATTGCTGGTAATAAAACTGCAAGTGAAACTAATTTGTTTAATTTTTTTTCTATTGTAATTTTCTTTTTTTCTGTCATAATTTTTTTGTTAGTTAATATTTGTTTTATATTAACATAATTTTTATATTTAGTGACATTTCTATTTTGATTTATAGTGACATTTTAATTGTTAATTCTACAAAAAATAAAAAAAATATTTTAATTAACTATATTTTTTATATAATCAAATTATATATTTTATTATATAAAAAATATAATTATGAAAAAATTTTTTGTCATTTTAGTATTCTTTGTTTTTTCTTTTTTATGAATTAATGGTATATTGGCTTCTGATGAGTTGAATTTTGAAGATTTGACTCAATGAGAAATGATTGTTATAGTTTGATCTGAAGAAGAAGATGATGATAGTTTTGTTGCTGAGTCAAGTGAAAAAATTATATCTTTACCTTTAAAACATACTCAAGTTAATTGAGAAATTTCAGGTTTTGTAGCTAGAACAACGGTAATTCAAGAATTTCAAAATCCATTTGAAGATTCTATAGAAGCTATTTATAATTTTCCATTGCCAAATGAAGCAAGTGTAGATTCAATGATTATGAAAATTTGAGAGAGAACTATTGTTTGAGAAATAAAAAAAAGAGAAGAAGCAGAACAAATGTATGAACAAGCAAAAACTGAAGGGAAAACAGCTTCTTTATTAAATCAAGAAAGACCAAATATATTTACACAAAAGGTTGCAAATATTATGCCTTGAGATGATATAAAAATAGAAATAAGTTATTTTGAAACTCTGAAATATGATTCTTGAAAATATACTTATACTTTTCCAATGGTTGTTTGACCTAGATATAATCCACCAAGTGTAACAGATGCTTCAAATATAACATCTCCTACTATTTCTGCTGATACCAGAAATTGACATACAATTGATGTTTCTTTAATTGTAAATGCTTGAGTAAATATAAAATGATTAAAAAGTATAAGTCATGATGTAGACGTAACAAAAATAAGTGATTCTCAAGCCGAAGTAACATTACAGAGAAAAGATGAAATTCCAAATAAAGATTTTGTGTTTTCTTATGATGTAGCTGATGAAGAACCACAAATAGGTATTATAACTTATAAAGATAAAGATTCAGAATATGGTTACTTTACATTAATAGCAGAACCTCAAAAATCTCCTACTAGAGAAGATATTAGAAACAAAGAAATAGTATTTGTTTTAGATACATCTGGTTCTATGTCATGAAGACCTATTGTATCTCTAAAAAAAGTTATGGAAAAAGCTATTTCTGATTTAGATGAAAATGATTATTTTAATATTTTTTCTTTCAGTAATAATGTAACAAAAATGTTTTCAAAATCATCTAAAGCAACTGATGATGCTAAGAATAAATGATTAAATTTTGTTAATAGTATAAGTGCCTGATGATGAACAGTTATGGATACACCTTTAAAAGAGGCTTTAAAAGAAAATTGAGATGAATCAGATAGAATGAGGATAATAATTATTTTGACAGATGGAGATGTTTGAAACGAATCAGAATTATTAAGTATAGTAAAGAAAAATATATGAGAAAATAGAATTTTTACTTTATGAATTGATGAAGCTCCAAATAGATATTTACTTGATAGAATAAGTGAAATATGAAATTGAAAAACTACATATATACAATGAAGTGATGATATAGATGAAAAAGTAGAAGAATTTTATAATAATTTTAAATCTCCTGTATTAACTGATATAAAACTTGATTGGGATGGATTGGAAGTAACAGATATTTTGCCTTATAGTTTTTCTGATTTATATGCTTGACAACCGTTATATGTTTATTGAAAATATAGTTGAAAACTTGATAAACAACTAGATGTGGAAATAAGTTGAATTATGTGAAATAACGAATATAGTGAAACTATTCCCTTTACTTTTAAAAGTGAAGAAGAAGAAAATTCGTCTTTGGCTTGATTATGGGCAAGAAAAAAAATCAAAGAGATATATAAAGATAATTATTTTGAAAAAAATGGTAAATTAGAGCAAGAAGTTACTCAGTTATGACTTGATTATAGTATAATGACAGAATTTACTTCTTTTGTAGCTATTGATGATCAAATTAGGAATGAAAATTGAAATTCAACAAAAATAGAAGTACCAACTTATGAAGTTGAATGAAAATTATATGAAGAAGTTTTTGATAATAATATTTTTAGTAAATCTAAGTATACAACTAATAATCTTAGTCCATCAGGTTTAAGTGTTGGTTCTATTAATAGTTCTATTGAATGAAGTTCAATTAATCTTAGTACTGTATTACTAAATTGGTTATCAATTTTAATATGATTTTTATATTTAGTCTTTTTTGTTTTTTTCTTAATATGATTATATAAATTATTTACTGCAAAATGAGATAAAGATAAAAGAAAAATAGCATATAAAATATTAATAAAAGTAATTATTTTATTTATATCGATATTTTTAATAAATAGCTTAATATATTGGGTGATATCTTGAATATATTAATTAATATAACTAATAAAGCAGGAGTTTATATCCTGCTTTATTTTATTCAATATATTTTTTTATTTTCTCTCTTTCCTTATTATAATTGAATAATTTTCGTCATCTTTATATTTTTCTGATAATTCATTAATTTTATAATATTCTCTTGCTTCTTTTAATGGTAGTTTTGTATCTATTAGTCATAGTTCATATGCAATTTCATCACTATGAGATGGTAGAAAAATTAGTTTGGACCAAGGTATTTTTTCATATCAATAACTTGCTCTAACTATGTTCATATGCTCTAAAATACTTGTAGTACAAGTATTAGTTAATGTATTATAAAATTCAGGTTCTTTTGATAATTTATCGGATTTTTGTAAAGCTGATACAAAAACTTTTTGCATTGTTTCTTTTTCAATTTTTATCGGATACATAAAAACATCATCTTTTCTATGATTGGCTCTTAGTTTAATTAAATCATTTTCATCTCATAGAATATATACTATTTCATATTTATTTAAAAATCACCAAAACGCACTAAAACTTTCTCAAACTTCTTTTCTAATTTCAGATGAAATAACTAAAAAACTTCAATCCTCAAATCAAAATGATAACATGGTATGAGCTGGTCAATCATGTTCAGTAAAAGGCTCTATAATATAATAAACGGATTCTATTTTATCTATATTGTATGTTTTATTATAATAATTAATTTCATAATCATTTACGCTATTATATTTGAAATTTCTAATATTTTTAATATCTACAATAGATCAAGAAAAACTTATCTCTGATAGTATTTTTTGATCTAATTCCCATTCCCTATTTAATGAAGGTTTTTGAATTAAAATATATAAAATAAATATTCAAAGTAGAATAGTTAAAAATATTAATATTTTTTTTACTATTTTTTTTATTTTCTTTATTGATAGCATTTTGGCTTATTTATTTAAATTATAATTCTATTATTTTGTTTATTTTTTATTAATTTTTTGGTATTCTAAATAAGAATAAACAAAAAGGAATATAAGAAAAATTAAAATAGGTACAATTATAAAATATTGTAGTCCTTCTCAAAAAAATATTCAAATTAATGTTATAATTGATAAAATTTTAAATCATTTTGCTCATATTTTATGTGTTTTATTCCATACTTTGTCACTACTTAAAGTCCATGGTGTTCTAATACCAATAAACCAATTTCTTTTGGATTTTTGCATTAAAATTCAAGTAAAATAAAAAAGTATACTTATCGCTGGAGCTATCATGTAATTCATTTGGAATTCATATCATAAATTCCAAAAAATACTCAATAAGTATATATAAAATAAAAATAGTAAAATAACTAAAATAAATGTATCAAAATATTTTCTGAATTTTTCTATATTTTTTTTGAGAGGATCAATTTTTGGAACTATTAAAAAAAGTAAATATATAAATAAAAAGATAAAAGGAAAAATAAATAATCAAAGAAATTTAGACATATATGAATCAACTTCTCAAGCACTATTCCAATGAGTTGCTATTTGATCAGGTAAAAAATTATAAGAAACTATTGCTACTCAAAAAGATAAAAAAACAATTCACAAAGAGGTAAGATTTATTTTTTTCATGATAATTTAATTAAATTTTAAATTATACTAATAAATGTGTGATTTTTTAAAATAATTATTTACTTATATTTATCAATTTCTTTTTCTATATCAATATCATAATCTGTAAAATGTAGTGTATTTACTCAAGATTTTTTAACACTAATTATATGATTTATAGTATCATCTATAAATAATACATCTTTGGGATTTAAATTATATTTTTTTAAAATATATTCAACATTTTCAATTTTACTTCAGTGTTCAGTTGTTAATAATTCTTTAAAATATTTTCAAATTTTTATAGAATCTATTATTTTATTTAATGAGTTTGTTAATAATGAAGTATTAGAACAAATAATATATTTATTTGAATTATTTTTAATAAAATTTACTATGTTTTTATTTTTTTGTCATGTAGATGTAATAACTACTCAACATATGTCAAAAATTAATGCTTTCATAAAATAATAAATGATAATACTATAAATTATTAAAAATAGTATAATAATAAATATAAAATATCAAAAAATAAATTAAGGAAAGTCTGAAAAAGTCCTTCGTAAGAAAAGAATCTTAATTTTTTATAGATGTGACTTTTTCAGACTTTCCTTAATATTGTAATTATTTATAAATAAATATAAAAGTTATTATTTAATATTTTGTTATTAATTTAAAAATTTTTGTATATAATATTATTGTAATATTAAAATTATCTAATTATTTATGTCTTTACTAATACAAAAATCCAATTATTCATTTCTTTTTACTCTTCCTATTATTTTATTTTTTGGATATGTATTTTGTGATTGTATTGTTAATAAAAATTATTGGGCTTTTTGAATACAATCAATAAATATAGCAATTCATGAATGATGACATGTGTTTTTTGGTTTTTTTTGAAATCAATTTTTGTATGTAGCTTGATGAACAATCATGCAATTATTAGTTCCAATATTTATTATGATATGATTTATTAAGCAAAAAGATTTCTTTTGAGTTTCAACTATTTTTCCTATTTTATGAATTAATTTTTTTCATATTTCTCTTTATGCATGAGATGCAACAAAATGAAATTTACCTATGTTGAAGTTTTTTTGAGATTGATATGAATATATACATGATTGGAATTATATGCTTAATGAAACTTGATTAATACATTATACTGATACTATTTCTTTTTGAATTTGGTTGCTAGCTATTTTATGTTTTTTAATATTTTTTGTTTATTCAATTTTATTGATAATTAATAGATTTAGGGATTAATCTAAATTTTGGTGGATTAAATATTTTTAAGTACGTTTTTTTATCTCTCTCTTGTCCCAAGCTTGGGATCTCCTTGACAGGAGAAAGAAAGAGGCTGCAATTTTGTTTATTAATTTTTCTAAATTATTATATATTTTTTCATTTTTAAATCTTATTATTGTATATCATAAATTTAATAATAAATTTTCTTTATATTTATCTAGTTCATAAATTTTCTTTAAATTATGAATGCTTCAGTCTAATTCTATTATTAATTTAAATTCTCTACATAAAAAATCTGGTATTATATATCTATCTAATCACGAATTTTCAGTATAGACATAAACAGGCATTTGTTTTACAAATTTTATATTTTTTAATTGTTTTAATTTATTTCATAATATTTTTTCTGCTTTTGTCATTTCTTTTCTTAATTTTATTGATGTTTCAATTATTATTTTTGGTATTTTTTCTATTATATATTTTTTTAAATTTTTCTCCACCAAAATTTAGATTAAGCCTAAAAAAGTTTTATAGTAAAATATATGTTTTAATCTTTTTTTTTGACTTTTAATTATAAATAATATATTATATTTTATATATATATTATATAAAAATACAGATTATATGAATGAATGAAATGATAATAAAATGGAGAATATCTTTTTTGAAATGATATTAAATAATAATCAGCTAAATTCTGAAATATTGAAGTTATATTATTTGATTAATAAACAAAAAATATCTATAGATGATAAGAAAATTATAAATGAAAAAGTTTTTTGATTTTGAATTATTAATGAAGATGAAGAAATAAATCAATTATTAAAATTAATAAGAAATGATAAAATAAAGAATTATTTATTATATAAAATGATTTTTGAATTATTAGAAGAAATTTTTAATATTGAAAATTCTAAACATATAGATTTATTATTATCTAATACAGCTGAAGAAATACAAACTGATTTAATATATTATATTAAATTTATCTTGGATTTTGTTTATGATGTAATAGAAAAAGAATTAAAAAGTAAAAAATGATTTTTTGACAATATTAATGATTATTTAAATGATAAAGAATTAGAGTCAGTTTTAGAGAATTTGGATACTCTTTTTTCAGATGTAATTAAACAAATTTTAGTTTCTAATGAGACAAGTAAGATTAAAGCAAAAATAATAAATGAAGTTGATAAGAGAAATAAAATATCTAATATAAAGTAAAAAAGTATAATTAATTGTAAAGTGCCCCCCGAAAAATGGAATAAAAAAAGGGATTAATTATTATTAAGTAAAAGGTAATTTCTGTATTCAA
>CAZJHB010000033.1:0-10288 GCA_964545685.1 uncultured Candidatus Peribacteria bacterium
ATTGAGATTCAGATTTTAATCTTGAAAAATATAATTTGCTATTAGAAAAAGCAAAAAGTAGATATGATTCTAGAAGTTTATTAAAAAAATCTTATCATTATTAATAAATGATAAGATTTTTAGTATGATATAAATAAAATATAATAATAGATTAGTTATATTATTAGCTTTAGCGAAGGCGTGCCATTCGTAGCTTTAGCGAAGAATGGTATTCCTAGCTGGAATCGAACCAGCATCTACCCCTTAGGAGGGGGTTATTCTATCCGTTGAACTATAGGAACAAAAAAAAGCACTTAGATTATATAAAAAACTAAGTACTTTTCAAATTTTATTTTTTTTTATATTTTTATAAACCAAATAATAGCAGCTAAAACTAGTAATAATACTACAAAAATAATAAGAAGCTTATTTGAGTTTTTTTCATAATTCAACTCTTGTTTTAATTTATCCCTATCTTTTTCAAGTTCTTCAATTTCTTTGTTTAAAAAAGATTTTGATTCTTCAAGTAAAAATTGAGTTTTTTTATGTTCCATGACAGGAATAGAGTTACTAGCAATTTCTTCAGCTTTTCAAACTCTTATGGATAATTCTCTAATTATTTGTTCTCTTTTTTCTATATCTTCTTTTAAATCTTTATAAATCAAATTAAGAGTTCATCTTGCAGTATCTTCTGCTTTAGATAAAGATTTTGCTTCTTTTTTTTCTTTTTTAGAAGAAGAATTTTCTATAATTACTTCTTGTTTAGTTGTTCATTTTCATAACATATTTTCTATATCTTGAGAATGAATATATACAATCTTTCAATTTTTTTTAGCTCTTAATTTTCAAGATTTAATATATCTATCAATACTTCTTGTTGATATATTAAGTTCTTCTGCTGCTTCTTGTCTTGTTAATTTATACATTATAGACAATTAATAATAAACTATGTCTATAATGTAAGGATTTTCTTTTAATTTTCAAGTTTTTATTGTTAAAAACTATATTGACAATTTTAGTTTTTTGTCCTTTATATAAAAAATAAGATAATATTTATTGTATATTATCTTATTTTTAAATAATTATTTATATATTGGAAATTTTTCACATAATTTTTTTATTTCTTGTCTAATTTTTTTAATGTCTTCATTTTCATTTATAAAAGACCTAAATTTTTTTAAAGTAATTATTCTTTGTTCTTTTTCTTCCTCAAATTTAAAATCTTTAATTATATTAGATACTTGTTTAATCCAATTAGCTACTTTTTCCATTTCAGCTTCTTTCATTCCTCTCATTGTCATTATTGGAGTTCACATTCTTATTCAACTTGGATTAAAAGCAGATGCTGGTTCATTTGGTATAGTATTTTTATTCAAAGTGATTCAAGCAAGATCTAGTGCTTCTTGCATAAATCATCATCTTCATTTTCAAACATTTACCAAAATTAAATGATTATCTGTTCAATTTGTTGCAATATCAAATCATAAATCTATTAATTTGTTAGCTAAAACTTTTGCATTTTTTACTATTTGAAAGTTATTTTCTTTAAATTGATTAGTATTTGCTTCTCAAAGAGCTACTGCTATAGCTAGTGTTTGATGATTATGAGGTCATCATTGTAATCAAGGGAAAACAGCTTTGTCTATTTTTTTTGCTAATTCTGGATCTTTTTTTAGTCATTTATCAGTTACCATTATCATTCATCATCTAGGTCATCTTAATGTTTTATGTGTAGTAGTCGTAATAATATCAACATATGGTTCAGGTGAAGGATGTACTCAAGCAATTACAAGTCATGATATATGTGCTATATCAGCTGCTAAATATGCTCAAACTTTTTCTGCAATTTTAGCAAATTCTTTAAATGGGAATTCTCTAGAATACGCAGTAGCTCAAATCCATATTAATTTAGGTTTATTTTCAATTGCAAGACGTTCAACTTCTTCCAAATCAATATATCAATCTTCTTTTAATCAATATAATACAGGATTAAAATATTTACTTGTTGCTGAAACTTTCCATCCGTGAGTTAAATGTCATCAATCAGTTAAGCTTAATCACATTGTTGTATCTCAAGCATTACATACAGCATTGTAGACAGCCAAATTTGCTGGACTTCATGAATATGGTTGTACATTAACATGTGCTACTCAAAAAGCTTCTTTAGCTCTACTAATTGCAAGTTCTTCTACTTTGTCTACAACATCATTACCTCAATAATATCTTTTTCTTGCATATCATTCACTATATTTATTTGTAAATGGACTTCATAAAGCTTCAATTGTTGAAAGTGAAGCTATACATTCAGAAGGAATTAATTCTAAAGAAGTTTCTTGTCTTTCAATTTCTTCCATAATTAGATTATAACAAATTGGATCAGTTTTTTTAAGATTGTCAAAATTCATATTTTTAATGTTATTAAATAAAATATTTTAGTTAAAGTTTTTATTTTTTATTTAAAAATAATTAATTTTGATTTGAATTTATAATTCATAATTTTATTATTATATAATATTTATTTATTTTATACTTAAAAAATAAAAAAAAGCTAATTTTAATTAGCTTTTTTGTTTAAAATTTGTCAAATTATTTTATATCTATTATTTCTATATCAAAAATTAGTGTTTTTCAAGCTAGAGAATGGTTTGTATCAACAGTTACATTATCATCTGTTACATCTAATATTTCAAATTCTCAATATTGAGTAGGTAGTTTTACTCATTTTTCTAAAACTATTCATGCATCAGTAAAAGATTTTAATTCTTCTTTTGTTAGAATTTGTTTATTATCTTCACTTCTTTCTCAATAAGCTTCTGTAGGAGAAAGTGTTAAAGTCTTTTTATCTCAAATTTTCATTCATAATACTCAAGCATCAAATCATGGAATCATTGAACCAATTCATGCTGTAAATTCAAGTGGAGTTCATCTATCATAGCTTGAGTCAAATTTTGTTCAATCTTCAAGAGTTCAAGTATAATGAACACTTACTATGCTTCATTTTTCAATAATTAAATCTTTTTTTGTTTCAATTAAAGATTCTTTATATTCTTCAATTTCTTTTAAAGCATCTTCTAAATTAAAATCATAATCTTTTAATATTCAGTTATTGTATTCTTTTATTTCAATAGATATAATTTTTATCTCTTTTTCTGGTCTATTACTTCAATCTGTTTTTGTTTTTGCTATTTTATCAACAACTTCATTTCATTCAATAACTTGTCCAAAAACAGAATGTTTATTATTTAGATGACTATTATTATTTTGATTTATAAAAAATTGGCTTCAATTAGTATTAGCTCAGGCATTTGCCATAGAAATTGAATATTTTATATTGGTTAAATTTTCATTAAATTCATCTTCAAATGTTTTTCAATAAATACTTTCTCCTCCCATTCAAGTTCATTCAGGATCTCATCATTGAATCATAAAATCTTTTATAACCCTGTGAAAAATTACCCCATCATAATATCATTTATTAGATAATCCAATAAAATTTGTTGTAGTAATAGGAACTAAATCAGTAAATAATTTTATTTGAATAGTTCAAGTATTTGTTTTTATAACAGCAACTTTATCTAAATTTTGTACTCATGCAGTTTGTATATTTCCCATATTATTATTATTATTATTATTTAAATTTTTAATATTATCTGTAGAACCACTACTTTGTTTAGTAGTTTCTGTATTTTCTACATTATCTGTAGAATTATTGTCTTGTTGTATATTATTTTTTGTAAAGTTATTGTCTTTTGTATTACTATTATGTTGTTCACAAGAACTTAAACTTAATATTAATAATAAAACTCAAACAAGTATTTTTATATTTTTCATAATATTTTATTTTAATTATATAATTATAAAGATTTTTTTAACTTTATTTTCACTTTCTTAATTTTTTTTTCAAAAATAAGTAACAAGTATTTTATAAATTTTTCTTCATTTTCAAAATTTTTATTTTGACTTCTTATTTTTGTTAGATTTACAATATTGAATTTTACTTCTTTATCTAGCTTTAAAAACTCTTTTAATATATTTAAAGTTTTTTCTCATTCTTCTCTTAGTTTTCAAGAAGAATTAAATTCTATTTGATAATTTATTCAAACTTTTTTTATAGTACATATTTTATAATTATGAGCGTAAATTTTAAGTTTTAATAGGTCAAAGAAATTTTGAGTTTCATTTGGAATATTCTTATTAATTTCTTTGAAATCTTTTATAAGTATATCTAATTCTTTTAAATTATTTAAACTTTCTATTTCTCTATAAAAGTTTATTTTATCTAGTTCAGAAGTAAAAAAATTATCATCTATGTAAGCTCATATATTCAAATCAATTTTTGTTTTAATATTCAAGAAACTTTCGGTACCGGTACCCTTTGACTTCTTTGAATTTTTAAGTTCTTCTATTTTACTTTCAAGCATTTGTAAAAATAAATTTATACCTATTTCGCTGGATTGTCAACTTTGTTTTATTCATAAAATATCTCATGAACCTCTTGCTTCTAAATCTTTTATAGCTAATTCAAATCATGCTCAAAGATGAGAATATTCAACAATAGTTTTTAATCTTTTTACAGCATCTTCTTTTATTTTATCTTTTCTAAAAAGAAGATAACATACTCATTTTTTATTTTTTCTTCAAACTCTTCATCTTAATTGATGAATTTGACTAATTCAAAAATTTTGAGCATCATTTATAAAAATAGTATTTACATTACCAAAATCTATTCAATTTTCTATTACTGTTGTTGATAATAAAATATCAGCTTGTCATCTCTTAAATTCAATAATTCTTTTTTCCAAAGTATCTCATGGGAGTTGTCAATGAGTAATTAAAATTCTTTTTTTTGGAAATAAATCTTTTAAATATTTTTCTATAACTCATATAGTTTCAACTCTGTTATGTATAAAAAATACTTGTCAATCTCTTCCAAATTCTTTTTTTATCCCAGAAATAATTGTGTCATTATTAAAAGGAGCAACTATTGTTGAAATTGCTTGTTTTCATACTGGAGGAGTTGTCAACATTGATATACTTTTAATTCAATTAAGAGCCATATTTAGACTTCTAGGAATAGGAGTTGCTGACATTGAAAGTATATCAATATTTTCTTTAAATTTATTAATTTTTTCTTTATCTCCAACTCAAAATTTATGTTCTTCATCAATTACTAAAAGTCATAAATCTTTAAAAAGTATATCTTCACTTAATAATCTATGTGTTCATATAATTAAGTCTATTTCTCATTTTTTTAATGAAACTAAGGTGTTTTTTATTGATTTTTGTGATTCAAATCTTGTTAAAACTTCAATTTTTATTCAAAAGCTTCTAAATCTTTCTTTTGCTTTTTCATAATGTTCATAAGCTAAAACTACTAAAGGTGCTATAAAAGCAGCTTGTTTTTTATTAATTATTGCTTTATAAATAGTGGCAAATGCTATTTCTGTTTTTCAGAATCCTACATCTCAACTAAGTAATCTATCCATTGGTTGTTTTGATTCCATATCTTTATATATTTCTTTGATAATACTTAATTGATCATTTGTATAAACAAATTCAAAACTATTTAAAAATTTATTTTCTTCTTTTTCTAATGATTCAAAGGCAAATCCTTTTTTTAATTTTCTTTTTGCATAAAATTCAAGTAATTCATTAGCTATTTCTTCAATATTATTTTGAGCTTTTTTTATTTTTCTTTCCCATTCATTAGTTGATAATCAAGTTAGTTTTGGATTATTCATTCATACATACTTTGATACTCTAGAAATTTCAGTTATAGGAACGAATAATTTATCATTATTCTTATACTTAATACTAATATATTCCTTCTTTATAAATTTCAACCCTTTAGTGCTTCTTCTATCAGAAGAAGGTAATTCTTTTTCGATAATTTCATCAAAAACTCAAATTCAATGATCTATATGAACAATAAAATCTCAAGGTTTTATTTGCATGAGTAAATCTAAATTTTTTGAAATTTTTCTTTTTAAACGTTTTTTTATAAAAATTCTTGATATATTATCATCACAAATAAATATATTTTCTTTATTTTTATTATTTCAAGAAAAAAAGAGTAGTTGAGAAGTTTGAAAACTTTTTAATATATTAAGTTTTGAATCTATTACTGTTATATTTCAAAAATTATTTAGATTTAAGAAATTATTAATTGTATTTGTATTTTTTGTAATTATATAAATATTTTTTTCATTATTTCATAATATATTTTTTAATTCTTCAATATTATTTATAAATAAGTCTTTTATTTCTAAGTCTTTTGCAAATTTGTTATTCAATAAAGTATTTAAAATTATATAATTATTTAGATCTTTTGATATATTATCATAATTATTATCAAAATCAATATTATCAAGAATTGTGAAAATATTATTTTTTATAATTAATTCTTTTATTGTATTATTGTATAATTCTAGTTTTACAAAATTTAATCTTTTATTATTTCAAATATAAATTTTTTCTAACCCCTCACTTTTAATCATTCTTTTATTGGAAGAAGTTGATGTTAAGGAAATATCTTCAATTGTATTTCACCAAAAACTTATAGAATAAGTTTCTCATAATGAGTTTTTTATACTTAAAATATCTCATTTTACAAAAAATGAATTATTTTCTTCAAATTCTCAAAATTTATAGTTAAATTCATTTAATTTTTTAGTTATTTCTTTAATTTGTATCTCTTTTGTTTTTTCTATAATAAAAATATCATTGTATTCAATTTGTTTTATATTTTTAAATTTTATTCTGAATAAATCAGTATTTGAGATAAAATGTCAATTCTTATTATAAATAAGTTCTACTAAATCAGATAAACTATTTATTTTTTTAAACTTAAATCACAAAAAACTACTTATTTTTATATAATTATTAATAAGTTTTTCATTTTCAACTATTGTTAAACTTGATTTTTCTTTTTTTAAGATATTTTTTAATAATATATTTTTAGAAAAGGAATTTCCAGAGTTTATATAATTTGTATTTATCTCTAATTTTATGTTTAAATTTATCATTTATATATATTTTTTTGTTTTTTATAATATTATTTATATTATTATAAATAAAAATTTTTAAAAATAAATAAATAATACAAAATAATGAATTTACTTATAGATTGAATTTCAAAAAATGCAACTTTGATTCTTTTTGATAATAATAGAGATATTTTATTTCAAAAAGTATTTAAAATAGCTTGAAATGAATCCTCTTTATTACTACCATATCTTGATAAATTTTTAAAAGAAAAAAATATAGATTATTTTAATATAGAAAATATTGTTGTTGTAAATTGACCTTGAAGTTTTACTTGAGTTAGAACTATAGTTTTGCTTGTAAATACAATTTCTTATATTGTAAATAATAATATAACTCCTATATCTTATTTTGATCTTTTTGAAAATTATCCTATAATTAAGACAAGTTCAAAAAGAGATTGTTTCGTTCAAAAATATGAAAAAGAAAAAGTTGAAATTATTAAAAATGAAAAAATTGAAAAATATTTGTGTGAAAATAAAATAAGTAAAATTTATTGAGATTTTAATGATTTAGAAGATAGAAATATAAAAACATTTGATAAAATAGATTATATATCTATAATAAAAAAAATAAAATTAAAAAAAGAAAAACAAATACAATCTTTATATATAAAAAAACCAAACATTTCCTAAATTTAATTATAATATGTTAAAAATAGAAGAACTTAAAAGGTGAGAAAAAATTGAAATGGTCCTTAGAAGGCATCGGATAGTTTATGTTCTATTATTTATTTACTTTCTGATTGCTTTGTTTATTTGAATAGGTATATTTTTTATTATATGATCATTTACTTTTGCTTTAATGTTGAACATACTTTTTTGGTTGTTTATTTGTAATTTTTTACTAATAGAATGGATCAATCATGAACTTGATTTATATATAATTACAAATAATAGGATTATTTGAGTAGAACAAGTAGCTTTTTTGAATAGAATAGTATCTGAATGTAATTTATGACAAGTTCAAGAAGTTAATTCTTCTACAAAATGATTTTTTTCTAATATGCTTAATTATTGAACTCTTACCATTCAAACAGCCTGAAATTTAACAACAATGAAGATGGATTTTTGTCCTGATGCAATAAAGCAAGCTAGAAAAGTTTTAAATATTGTAGATAATTATAGAGATAACGAAGAATGAAAATGAGAGAGTTAGATTTACAACAAATACTAGAAAAAACTCAGGATTTAACTTTGGAAAAAAAAGTTTGATATGTATCTATTATCTGACGTCCCAATGTTTGAAAATCAACATTTATTAATAATTTAATTTGAGAAAAAATTTCAATAACTACAAATATTCCTCAAACTACAAGAAGAAAGGTTCTTGCTATTTATAACGATGATGATTCTCAAATAATATTTTTTGATACTCCTTGAATACATGAATCATTAAAAAATTTTAATAAAAAAATTAATGATGTAGCTATCAATACTTTTAAAGATTCAGATGTTGTATTATATTTTATAGATTCTAGTCGTCCATGATGAGAAGAAGAAAAATATATAAAAGAATTATTATCAAAATTAAATAAACCTATTATTAGAGTTTATACCAAAATTGATTTAGAATCAAAAATAATTATTCCTAAAAATGAAAATGTAGTTAAAATATCTTCAATTTCTAAAAAATGATTTTTAGATCTTTTAGATAAAATAAAATCATATTTAAAGTTGTGACCTTTATTATTTCCAGAAGATATTTATACAAAACAAGATATTTATTTTAGAATTTCAGAAATTATTAGAGAAAAAGTATTTTTAAATACAAAAGAAGAATTACCACACAGCTCTTATATTTGAGTTGAAGAAATATTAGATAATGATGATTTATTAAAAATAGTAGCTTATGTTTATGTTGAAACAGATTCACAAAAATATATAGTTATTTGAAAATCTTGATCATTAATTACAAAAATTTGAAAACAAGCAAGAGAAAATCTTGAAAAAATTTTTGAAAAAAAAGTTTTTTTAGCTCTTAGAGTAAAAGTTAAAAAAAATTGGAGAAAGGATGAAAATTTAGTGAAAAAAATATTACAATAAAAATTGTTATTGTTACGGTTACTGGTATTTATTATAATCTAATTTATTTAATTTAATTTAATTTGTATATTTTTTTGTAATCCAAATTAATTTATCAAATATTTATAAATTAATATTTGATAAATTAATAAAAGTAATTAAAATAAACATGTTTATTTTAATTACTTTTATTAATTTATGAATAAATATACAAAATATTTAATTTTTATATTATCTTTTTGTTTAATTACAATAAGTTTTTTTTCAAAAATAGTTTGTGCGGATTGATTTAATAATCCATATTCAGATAGATTTAATTCTTCAATTAATTCTAGATTAGAAATTTTAGTAGAATTATTTGAACAAGAACAATTAACAAGAACTAATGAACAATTTATTAAATTATTGGATGTTTTTGTAATTCAATTAACAGCATTACAGAATGTTTATCCAGATAATACAAAATTAAATGATTTTGTATTATATTTTAAATATGAAATAGAAAGAATGTTATTAGAAGTTTCAATTGCATCAGTTATTGATGATTCAATAAGTAATGATTCATGAAATACTACCGAATTAGTAAATATTTCTTGTGATAGTAATATAGGTGATAGTTGTTATATTAATTGCCGTTATGATGTAAAGATATGTTCTTGTCCTGATGAAACTTGTACAAATTATTATGATTATTCTGAAAACTGTGGGGTAGATTCTGGCTCAACATCTTGTTGAATAAATAGTATTAGTTATACACGTCAGACTTGGACTCCTCAGTATGGTGTAGTACAATGTGATTGAAGTTGTCAGATAAGTGATAATACAGATTTAAATATATTCAATACTACCGAATCAGTAAGTACTTCTTGTGATAGTAATGAGGGAGATTTATGTCCTCTTTCGACTAGTGAATATTACTATGTATGTGAAGCTTATTCTCCTTCATGATCTTACTGTTGATATCAAGAAGGCTGTTGAATTAATCCTAGTCAAATTAATGATTGTGTAGATGTAAGATGTAATTTGAATCCTTTTAATACTTCTTGTTATACTGGGGTTAAACAATGTGATTGAAGTTGTCAGATAAGTAATAATACAGATTGAGATACATGAGATTCATGAGATACATGAGATACATGAGATTCATGAGATACATGAGATACATGAGATTCATGAGATACATGAAATACATGAGATACATGAAATACATGAGATACATGAAATACATGAGATACATGAGA
>CAZJHB010000034.1:0-10180 GCA_964545685.1 uncultured Candidatus Peribacteria bacterium
TCTCGTAATTTTTTGAATAATCAAAATTATATTCTTGGAAAAACTGAAAAGAAAAAAATTTTGAATAAATTTTTTGTTGAGAAACTTATAAATTTATTTCATAATTTTATTGCAAAAGTTAATTTAATAATTAAATCTAAATATTTTTTTATTATACTCTATGTTTTTTCTGTTATTATTTTATATTTAATAATACAAACTGTAATTGGTATTATTCTTCCATCTATTGCGATAATCTCATTATTTTATGCAATGCACACATCAATAAATTTTAATAATCCATTTTCTAAATCGTTTTTTTTATCCTTAAACTTTTCTACATACATATTTAAAGTTTTTATGTTTATGATTTTATTTTTTATACTTATGTTTATAGTTAACTTAGAAAGTGGTTTTTTATTTATTATATCAATAATCTCAATTTTTATATTATCTATTTTAAACTATGTAAATATAATTTTATTATTATTTTTAACCCCTTTTTTCTTAATAATTCTTATAGATTTAACAATATATTTTTTCATATTTAAATGAACAAAATGATATAAAATAATAAAATTTTTACCAAATACAAAAATATTAAAAAAATTTAATATTTTAGAAAAAAAATATGCAGAAAATAGTTTTTATAAAATAGAATTAAAATAAATAATTATGAATAAAAAATCTTTTTAATTTTATTTATATTTTTTATAAATATCTCCTCTACTTCAAACATCTACAAAATAAATTAAAATTTCTTTTTCTAAAATTTCATAAATAAATCTATAATTTCATATTCTTAATCTAAAAATTCATTTATATCATTTAAGTGATTTAATATCTAAATTATTGTTAAAAGGATTTACACATATCTTATTAACCGCTTTTTCAAATTGATTTATTATTGATTCTCATTTATGTTTTAATAAAAATTTATCAATAATTTTATCAAATTTTACATCATACATTATTTTACTTAAAATTATTAAAATAATCTTTTGTAAAAGATACAGATTCTAATTTTCATTCTTTTTTTCTTTTTAAATAATCTTCAATAATTTTTATTTCTCATTTATCTGGTTCTACTTCTATTATATTATTTGAAAATGATACTTTTCTTTTATTTACTGCATTTTTTATTAACATATTAGCTAAATTTGTTGGATTTGTTCAAATATCTTTAGCAAAAGCAGAAAAAGCATCTTTTAATTCTTTATCTATAGTTATATTCATAGTAGTTTTCATAAAATAATAGTTTCATAATAGATATATAATATACACATATTATATATAAAAAACAGATATTTTCAAGAAAGAAAAAAATCTTTTTAATTTTATCAATTTATGATATAATAAATTATATATTTTATATAAAAAATTTATTAACATGAAAAAATCTTTAAAAATTATTTTTATTCTAATTATTAGCTATATATTTTCTCTTCCAATTTCTTATGCAAATCAAATAGATTTTTACTGAGAAAAAGATAGTTCTTGGAATATAAATGAAACATCTATTAATGAGCATTTAGATAATTTCTATAAACAAACATGAATAAATACTGATATTATTATTCTTTGAAAATGAAATGATTGCTACCTAGAAAATAATTTTGATTCTTGTATCCAAGAACAAGAAAATTATTCATCAGATTTACTAATAGTATTATCAATGAAATCAGATATTAAAAGTGATTGAGATTTTAGAAGTTTAACAGATGATGATTATAATGAAATAATTTCAACAAGTGAATTAAAAAATATTTGAGATCAAATTACTAAATATTTAGCAAATTGAGATTATAATTCTTGAATTAATAAATATTTAGAAATATTTTGAACATTAATAAATTCTAAATGTATTGAAGTATGACTTTGAAATGATTGTAAAATTGATAAATTGGCAAAAGAATATAAAAATTATATTGCAGAACAATCATATAAAAAACAATATTATACTATGATGTATCTTTTATTTATAATATTAATATTTTTAACAATAATATTTATATACAAAATTATCAAAAAACAATATATCAAAAAAATTAATAATCTTTACAAAGATTTTAGTTATTTAAAGAAAAATATTTGAACTTATGAAATATTTTCAAAAGATAAAGAAAAAATAGAAAATCAAATTGATATAATTATTGAATCAATAGCAAATAAACTTTGAGATTTAGATAAAAATATTTTTTATTTAAAAAAATATTATAAATCAGAAAAAGAAAAAATAAAACAAATTGAAGAACTAATTCAACAAATGAAAAAAACTTATTTAAAAAAAGAAGAAATTAAAGAAAAAGTTGAAAAAATGAAAGGGATAGATTTGTAAATATAATAAACCATCCTTGAATTCCTCCGCTTAAGCGGAGGAGTAACAATTTATATATAAAATTATTAATAATAACAATAAAATTTATGAACGAAATCAATAACATTATCAAAAAAATTGAAAAATTAGAAGAAGACTTTAATCTTTTTAATGAAAGAATATTTGAATTTGCTAATTCAACTAAAAATTGAAATATTGATATAAAATTATTAAATAATTACATAAATTCATTAAAAAATTATTTAAAATTACTAGAAGAATATACTAAAGAAATAAAAATATATCATAGTCAAAAAGAAGAATACAAAGTTCAAAAAGAATTAATATTAATAAGATTAGAAAAACTTTCAACAATATTTGAAATTAATTTAAAAAAATTATCTATAATAAAAAATAGTATTAAAACTACAACAAAAACAAAAGATTATGAAAAATATGATTTTGATTGAAGTGACCAAGTAAAACTATTAGAAGAAAATTTATATGATTTTTACAATAATTACAATAGAAATTTAGAATATCAAAAAAAATTTAATATAACTATATCTCTAAATAATAATTTTGAACAAGAACAAGAAAATAAGTTCAATTCCTTAGAGCTAACTCAAATAGAAAATAAATATATAATAGAACTAAATGATATATTTGAAGATATTGAAGAAATAATTTTAAATTTTAACAATTTATTCACAAAATCTTTAGAAATTGATAAAAACTTTTTTCAGAAATTTTGAAAATTTTATTTTTCAAAAAGCCAAAAACCTTTTGTTATTCAACATTTTGAAAATATATTTAAAAATAAATATGAAAACAAAAATTTTAATATAAAAGAAAATGATTTTTATAAAGATTATTCAAGATTTAATAAAATAATTAATGAAGAATATAACAATTTTAAAATAATTATAAATATTATAAAATTTATAAAAGAATATTCTATTTTTATTGACTTTAATAATAAATATAAATTATTAACAAATACAGATTTTTTTGATAATAATTATAATATTTTAAAAAAATTTTTATCTAACAATAATTACCAATCTGCTAAAAATTTAGTAGAAAATTTATGTAATGAATTAAATATTAAAAATAAAGAAATAATAACTCTTAATAATAATTTATTTAAATATTCATTTGAATTATTAAATAATTTTAAAGATATTTATGATAACTATTTGTATAAACTAAATTTTAATATATTATGAAATTTATATACCAAACTAAATAAATCAAATGTTTCAGATACTTTTATAAAAATTTGATTAATGAATATAAAATCTGATTTAAAAGAAAAATTTATAAATATAAACTTAAAATGAAAAGAAACAAATGAATTAAAAGATTTGTTAAAATATATTAAAAATATAAATAAAAATTTAGAAGAAATAAAATCTGAAATATCATATATAAGATTATTTTTAAATAATGAAATAACTTATAATTATAATATTTATGAAAAAAACTATATTACAAAAATAAAACCACACATAAAAAAATTAGCAAAACTTTTTAATTATTCTTTAAATAATGTTACTAAAAAACAATTTGAAAATTATATATTATCTAATCTTTCTATTAAATTTAGAGAAGCTAAAAGACAATATCTAGATAGAAAAAGAGAAAGAGATTACTATTTATCTTCATCATCAGGATATGATTGGAGTACTTGAAAATCTATTTGGTCAAAATGATCTAGCAGAGGTTCTTGAAGATCTAGTTCAATAAGTAAGTCTAGTTGGAGTTCATGATGAAGAAGTTTTTGATGAGGATATCGTAGTTCTGGTTCAAGTAAATGGTAATTATAACTCCCCCTTAATCCCCAATGCCATTAAGTTAAGATTTTAACCCCTTCCCCTCGTACCTCGGGTATTCCCCTTAAAAAGGGGAAAAATTATTCTAATCCTTTCTCTCCTGCTCAAAACGGGATTGGAATAAGGAGCTCTTAACTTAATGATAATGTCTTAATCCCCCTCCATTGAGGGGGAAACAAGAAAAATATAAAAAATTAAAACAACTAAATACTTTTACAAAAAATAGAGAGATTTTAAACTCTCTCTATTTTTTCTTTATTATTGATCTCATTCTTTTCTTCTTTCAACCACTCTTCATAAATCTTCATATCCACATATTTCAATGATGAAGTAGTTTCAGCGATTGCTTTTTCTAGTAACTCTTGAGTAATATAATTATCATCTAATTTATCTTCTAATGCAAAATCATCTAAATTTTCTATTCATTCTTGATTAATCAAATCAAGTATTGATGAACTAGCATCACGAGAAACTTCATCACAAATAGCTTCTATATCAGCTGCAACATATCACTCAGTAAGTTTTGCTAATTTATCATAATCCAATTTTTTATGAGGTTTTGATTCTTTTTCAATGTATATATGGAATAATTCTTTTCTTGCATTAAAATCTGGTGCTCAAATATAAAACTTTTTATCAAATCTTCAAGATCTTAGTATTGCACTATCTAAGTGATCTGGTCTATTTGTAGCAGCAATAACTATCAAATTTGGAGCTTCTTCCAAAGCATTAAATTCTTGTAAAAACTGGGAAACTTCTTCTGCTTTATTTGCATCTACATTATTTGTTCTTTTTGATACAAGAGAATCAATTTCATCCAAAAATAAAATAATTGGTCATTTTTCACTTTCTTTTTTAGCAGCATCAAAAAAATTCTTAATATTTTGAGTAGTTCAATGAATATAACTAGATCAAAATTCTCACATTGATTTTTTAATCATTCAAGCTCATAACTCTTGAGCTAATTTCTTCGTAACAAAAGTTTTACCTGTTCAAGGAGGTCAATAAAAAAGCAATCAAGTTGGAATTGAAACCCCAAACTTCTCATAAGCCTCATGAATTTTTTTATAAACTCTTGCTTTTCTCTGACTATTCTCTACTATTTTACCATTATTTTTCCCCTTATTAAGGGGAACACCCGAGGAACGAGGGGAAGGGGTTAAATTATCAGAGGAAGGAGTTATTTTCTGTACTAAAAATTTAAACTTTAAAGGTTTTATAAAGTTTTCTTTAAGATTTTCTTTTAAATCTTGCATTCAAGCTACTCACTTAAATCACCAAGTTTCAGGATTAGTATTTTCAAAATATTTTACTTCCACATTTGATTTTCAATCATCTTTTTTCATTGTTCTATTCATATAAGAAGGTGTATAATCTTGTGGAGTATAATCTTTTCTTTCATAAGATTGACCTGCTTCTATTGCTTCTGGTGTAGCAAAACTATCTTCAAAAGAAGAAGTAATAGTAGTTGCTTTTTTTATGTCATCTCACATTTTGTCAAATCACTTTTTCATATCTCATACCCAATCTTTTTCAACTACTGATTTAAACTCTGGAGAAGATGTAACAGCTCTAAAAAAAGCATCAAATCATTTATCATTATTTGGCATAATATAATGTTTAAAATTATTTACTCCCTTTTACCTCTATCTTGAATTCTTTCTCCTTATCAGGAGAAAGAGACAACAGAGTTAATTTTATTAGATAAATTTTGTTTTTATACTAAAAACTTTATCTAATCTAATTGGTTTACCCCCTCTCCTGTTAAGGAGAGGGTTGGGGTGAGGTTTTATTTAGTAACTTCCCCGACAAATTCTTCTTGTTCTTTTTTAGAAAGAACTTTTATATCTTTTAATTTTGATTTTGCTTCTTTAAATAATTTTTGTTCTTCTAAAGCTTCTTGTTTTATTTGTGCTCTATAATCATCAATTTCATCAAAATGGTTTTTTAATTTTGTAACATTATCAATAAAGACTGTAGAAGATAATACAGATTTTGAAGCCATTTTTTCTGCTTTTTTAGATGATTCAATTGCTTTATCTGTTAATTCAGAAGACATTTTATCAATAGTAGATCACATTACATCCATTGCTTTCATTGAAGCATCTATAGCTTTTTGACTTGAAGATTCTATTAATGCAGTTGATAATAATGTTTTGAATATTGGTCTTGATGAATTCATTGCAAGAGAAAGTTTATTTGCAGAATCTAATCTTATTAATAATCTTTTTCTAGCCATATCTAAATTACCTATCAAAACTATCAAATTACTTTGAAAATATTCAACATTAGCTATAAACATAGATAATTTTTGTTTTTCTTCATCCGTTTCAGCTTCTTCTAATCTTATATGAAATTCTTCAATTTTTTGTTCTATAAAATCTTTATAAGCAACAACCTTATCTAGATTTTTATCAATTCAATCTACAAACTTTTTTTGTAAGTCTATTGATGTATTAATTGATTCATATGATTGATCAAAACCAGAAAAAATTACTCAAATTTTTCATTCCATACTTTTCATATTAAATTTTGCTTCATCTATTTTATTATCAATTGCAGTAGCAATATTAGAAACAACTGGAATAGATTTCATTATCTTCATAAAAGTTCAATCATTATCTATAATATCTTTATAAACTGTTTGAACTTCCCCATTCATTTTTTCTAATTGATCACTTACATTCATTATAGGATCTTTATCTATAATCTTTGCAGTTTCAGAAATAATATTATCAAGAGGTGCTGTAATTTTTTCTCAAATTTCTCTAAAATCTTTTGCATGAGAAAAAACTCCTTCAATTTCTGTTTGTTCAGTCTTATCTAATATTATAACTTTTTTTTCTTCTTTTATATCTTTTACTTTTGTTGTTGGCATAATTTTTAAATTAAAAAATAAATATATTTAATATTTTACAATATATATAAAATTAAATCAAATAATAACTACCATTTAGCTTTCTTTTTCTTAAATTTACTTTTTATTCATTTTAATATTTCATCTTTTGTTTTAACATATTCTCATCAATCAACTTGTAATTCTCATTTTTCAGATAATAAAATAGCTATGGCTCTTGTTGCAGGAATTTTAGCAAATATAATATTAATTATTACCATTATAGGTACAGAAAGAAGCATACCAATAATTCACCATATAGCTCACCAAAATCATAATGAAATAATAATAACTAGAGGACTCAAATTCAATTTATTTCACATAAATTTTGGTTCTATTATACTTCACATCATAATCTGAATCATTATTAAAAGTCAAATCATTAAAAATATTAAATAATAATTATCAAACTGAATTAATGATAACATTGAAGGAAAAAAAACAGCAATTATTGATCCTATATTTGGTATAAAATTAAGAATAAAAATTAATATAGCCCAAAAAATAGCAAAATCTAAATCAAAAGCTAACATTACAAGATAACTTAGTAAAGCTGTAATAAAACTAACCAAAGCTTTTATTACAAAATATGATTTTATATCATTTTTAATTCTTTCTAAAGTACTTATAACATTTATTTTTTTATGATCATCAACTATCATCAAATTTAGTTTATCTTTAAAATATCTATATTCAAGTAAAATAAATAAAACATAAAATAATATAAGTCAAGCACTTGAAAAAATATCTCTAACTGTTTGAGCAGTTGCTGAAACTACAGAAGCAATATCTATTTCATTCATAACATTTTCTAAATTTATTATTCATTGTAAATGTATTTTTTCTGAAAAATTTGTTAAAATTTCTATTACTTTAATTTGATATGATGGTAATAATTTAATTAAATCATCAATACTTGAACCAATCATTTTTCAAAGTCACCAAAAAACTAAAATATAAGTTGCAAGTGATAAAATAAAAGCTAAAAAATTCCATATTTTAAATTTTTTATAAAAATTAGATAATCATATTATAGCAAAAGAAAAAAGAGCTGCTATAATAAGTGGAATTATAAGAGAAGCTCAAATAATTAATATATAAAAAAATAATATAATAACTACAATTAACATAGAAGTATTTATTATAACTAAGTTTGATTTCTTTAACATAATTTTATTATTTATAAATAAGTAAAATATTAATTACTTAATAAAGTATTTTCTAAATATTTTTTAAATTCTAATATTCAAGTTTTTTTCGAAGAAGAAATAGCAAAAATATCTTGTCAAAAAAAACTTTCTTTTAATAGATTAATAACTCTTTTTCTTTCACTATTAGAAATTCTGTCTATTTTAGATAATACAATTACTACAGGAATTCAAAATTCGAGTAAATATTTATACATATCTATATCAGTTTGCAAAGGTCAAATTTTTGAATCTACAAGTATTACTGCTTTTTTTATATTATCTTTTTTTTCTTCAATATACCAACTTATAAGTCAATCTAATTGTTCTTGCATTTCTTTTCAAAGTTTTGCAAATCAATAACCTGGTAAATCCGTAAAATGATACTTATTATTAACCAAAAATATATTAGCTAATTTTGTTTTACCTGGCTTTGAACTTGTTTTTACAAAATCTTTTTTATTAAATAAAGCATTTAAAATACTAGATTTACCAACATTAGATCTACCAACAAAAATGATTTCTTTTCTTTCAACAAAGAAAACTTCTTCACTTCATATTGAGACTGATTTATAAAAGGTTACATTATTAAAATTCATTTAAATATTTGTTTATATAGTAACTATATGATATAATATATATTATAATTATACAAATAAATTTAAAAAATAAAAATGAAAAATAATATAAATGATAAAATCGCTTGAAATTGAGCTATAACTTATTTTTTTATATTCTTTTCTTGGATTTTATTATTCAATAAAAATGATCCAAATATAAATAATAGTTTTGTTAAATCACATATCAAATCATCTTGTTTAATACATTTATGATTTATTTTAAATTATATTATATTTATACATTATTCTTTTTTGTCAAATATTTGAGTAGATATTGGAATACATTATTTATCTATTAGTTATATTATTTCCACTATAATATTTTTAATATTATTCTTACTTTCAATCCTATGATTATATAAAGCTCACAATAAAGAATATTTTTTGACATGTGAAATAATAAAAATTATTGAACATAAAAATATACTTGATATAAATAATGATAAGATTTTTAATGAAAAAGATAAATTAACAATATTAATTGCATATATTCCTTTTATTTGATTTTATAATTATCCTAAATATAGAAATAGTATTATTATTCAAAATGCTACAAAAATTAATTTAATAGTAACTTTAATTTTAATTATATTAAATATTATTAATTACCCTAATTTATCTAATTTATTAATTTTATTTTATAGTATTTTCATAGTATTTATGTGATTAAATATATTTATTAAAAATAATACTATAAATATTAATATGAAAAAAATACCTTCATTTAATAAATTAAACATAATTTTAAAATCTTATTTTAAATATTTAAAAAATTACTTTACAAAAAATAATGAATTTAAGAATTTAAATATTATTATTCAAAATAAAATTATAAAAGAAAAACAATTAAATAAAAAAGAAGAATTAAGATTAAGATCATTAAAAAAATCAAAAATACCAAAATATTTAATATATATTCCTTTTATTAATTTTATATTTTTATTCTCAAAAAATACTTGAGAACAAAAACACATAGAAAATTGAATTACTATTAGTATTCTTTTAATGATAATATTATTTTTAAAAATATTTAATATAATAAATACAAATTTAGATATACTATTTATATTCCCTATCCTATTTTGATATGGTTATTTGAATACTTTAAGTTATAAAATGCCATTTATATATGATATTTATTTATTTTTTAAAAAAATATTTAGTATATTTTTATTTAAAACAAAACAAGTAAATGAAATAAGAAAAAAAGAAGAAAGTGTGAGTTTAAAGATATGAAATACCCCTCCCCAATCCTCTTCTAAATAAGAAATATATCGTAATGTACGCAGGCCTGCGTACACTACTGCGTACACTACTTTTTATTCTGTACTATACAAAAAGCACTT
>CAZJHB010000035.1:0-10118 GCA_964545685.1 uncultured Candidatus Peribacteria bacterium
CCTAAAAAAGAAGTAAAAACAAATAAAAAGGAGGAAAAAGAAATTTTGGAATCAGAAAAAACATATAAAGAAGCTTTAGCATTTGTTAAAGATGTTATTTCTCCTGCTTATATGAAAATTTTTCCAAATAAACTACAAATAAACAATACTTTAGTAAAAACTTTTTTTGTTTATGCTTATCCTAATTTCCTTGAAGGAAATTGGCTTTCTCCTATTATAAATTGGGATGTAAAATTTGATATGAGTTTATTTGTATACCCTATTGATTCAGCTTTTATACAAAAATATCTTAAAAAAAGATTAACTCAATTAAATTCAGAAAGAAGTATAAATGCAGAAAAGTGATTAATAAATGATCCAGCAATAGAAGCACAAATACAAGATGTAGAAGAATTAAGATACAAATTAACAAGATGAGAAGAAAAATATTTTCATCTATGACTTTATTTTACAATTTATGCAGAAGAAGAAGATATATTAAATAAAATTTGAAAAAATATAGAAACTATTTTAGCATGAAGAAATGTTTTACAAAAACAATCTTACATTAGAACTGAACAAGGCTTTATAAGTACATGACCTTTTTGTAAAGATGAAATTTGAGTATACAGAAATATGTCTACTTGATGATTATCTACAACATTCCCTTTTTCATCATCAACATTAACTCATGATGATTGAATTTTATATTGAATAAATAATCATAATAATTCTCTAATAATTTTTGATAGATTTAGAACTGAAAATGCAAATATGACAGTATTTGCAAAATCAGGTTGAGGTAAATCATTTGCAGTAAAATTAGAAATATTAAGAAGTTTAATGATTTGAACTGATGTAATAGTCATTGATCCTGAAAATGAATATAGAGCTCTTATAAAACAAGTATGATGAAGTTATTTAGATGTTGCTCTTAATTCTAATCAAAGAATTAATCCTTTTGATTTACCATTACCATTAAAAGATCAAGAAGAAAAACCATGAGACTTACTTAGAAATGCTATTATTGATTTATTAGGTTTAATGAATTTAATGCTTGGAAAATTAAATTCTGAAGAAGCCTCAATAATGGAAAAAGCAATTATTTCAACTTATAGTTTAAAATGAATTACTCTAGAAGATGATAATATTGAATGAAAAGATATACCTATAATGAAAGATTTACAAGATGTACTTGAAACAATGGATTGAGCATCAAGTCTAGTAATGAGAATAGAAAAATATACAACATGAATTTTTTCATGAATTTTTTCACATAAAACAAATATTGATTTAAAAGGATGACTACAAGTATTTTCAGTAAGAGACTTAAATGATACTTTGAGACCTATTGCAATGTATGTAATTCTTAATTATATATGGAATAAAGTAAAAAGTAGCAACAAAAAAAGATTACTTGTTATAGATGAAGCATGGAATATAATGCAATATGAAGACTCAGCAAAATTTTTATATGCTCTTGTAAAAAGAGCTAGAAAATATAACCTTTGAGTAACAACTATAACCCAAGATGTAGAAGATTTTGTAAATAGTAGTTACTGAAAACCAATACTTACAAATTCATCTATTCAATTACTATTAAAACAATCTAGTGCTTCGATAGATGTATTACAAAATATATATAAATTAACAGAACAAGAAAAATATATATTACTTAATGCAACAGTTTGACAATGATTATTTTTTGCCTGAACTGAACATGTTTGAATACAAGTAATAGCAAGCTTTTTTGAAGAACAAATAATTACAACTGACCCTAAAAAAATATAATATGGCAACTTTATTAATAACAGATTCAGATAATTGAATAACAAATAAACAATTCAGATATTTACTCTGATTTCAACCTTCTTTATGAGGAATATTAATCAAAACCCATAGTATTACTATTTTCCTTGATAATAGGTATTTTGATTTAACAAAAAAACTAAATAAGAAAAAAATTCTTTCAACAGCAAATAAAGAACACTTATATTTTAAAAATATAAAATGAGCTCTTATAGATGAAATGCTTATGGAATGTAGTAGTTCTAAAACACTAAAACTTGAAGAACGTTTAACTTTAAAATATTATGATGAAATCAATAAAAAATCTAATCTTTGATTATTTTTAAATTCTAAAAAAATAGAAATAGTTTGAAGTTATTTCAAAAAACAAAAGTTAAAAAAAACAAGAACTGAAAAAATTAAAATTAAAAAAGCTATAAAAATAATAGAAGAAATTTATAAAGAAATTAAAAAATTAAATGAATCTTGAAATTTGATTTGAAAAACAGAAAAAGATATAGAAAAATTTATAATAGAAAAAATAATTCAATTATGATGAAAAACTACTAGTTTTGATTCTATTGTTGCTTTTGGAAAAAACTCCTCTATTGCCCATTATCAAACATGAAAGATCAAAATATGAAACTGACCTTTACTAATAGATATGTGAGCTATTTTTGATTGATATTGTAGTGATTTTACTAGAACAATTTGGGTATGAGAAAAAAACGAAAATTTTGAAAAATATGAAAAAATCTATAATATAGTAAAAAATGCTCATTATAGTGCTAAAAAAATAGTAAAACCATGAATTAGCGCTAGAGAAATTGATCAAAAAGCTAGAGAAATTATCACAGAAGCTTGATATTGAGAATATTTTACTCACTCTACTTGACATTGAGTTTGATTAAATATTCATGAAGCTCCTTTTATAAATCCAAGATCTGAAGAAATAATTGAAAAAGATATGGTTTTTACAATAGAACCATGAATATATATTCCAGGAAATTTTTGAGTAAGGTATGAGAATATAGTGTTTGTGTAAAAAAATAAAATAGTTTTAAAGCTTATTTTATTTTTTTATATTATGTATAATCTTTTTATGTCTTAATATTATATTTTAAATAATATTTTTTTAAACTTTAACTACTAGTTTTATAATTAATCCAATGTTTTTATAATTCATTATTATCTCAATTATCTTTTTTATTTAATATATATTCTTTATACATTCTTATTTTATTTAATATATATTTATTATTTGATAAATATTTATTATTTAATAACTTATCTATTAACTTATCTAGTAATTTTCTATTATTTAATAATTTATTTATTATATATTTATCTAGTAATATAAATATATAATTTAAAACATATAAAAACAATATATTTAATAATAAATAAGATCAAAAAATTCATAATAATATACTATATAATATAAAATAAAAATTTAAAATATTTTCATAAGTTATTATTCAAGGAGATATTCATACTTCTCTTAAAATATCTCTCTGAAATTCTTGTGAATTAACAAATCATTCAGTTAGATAAAAAATAGATTCATTTGATTGAAAATAAAAATATCATCAAAAATGAACATTAGCAATAGAAATCATAAAAAATAATATAATCTGAATAGATATTATACATAATAATAATAAAATAATTATATAAAATATTTTTTTATAAGATAAAAAAGCTTTAAAATTTTCTGAAAACAAAATAAATTTTTTATAAAAATTTTTACAAAAAAATAAATAAAGTACTCATAATAAAGTAATAATAATAGAAATAGTGTTAATAAATTGAAATAAAGTTATAGATAGTTTTTCAGGAACATCTAATTCATACTGTATTCTATTAAACCACTCAGATAAAAATAAAGGTAAAATTCAAGAATTATTAATAATAATGCTACCTAATCAAAACAAAATTAATATAATTCATAAAAATAAAAATGATATAAATATAAATTTGATAATAATTTTTAACATAATATTTTTTTAATAAACATTTTCTGTAAACGATGGTGTTTTCTTATATACTCTATCTATATAAGCTTCATTTATATTCATAGCCTCAGTTAAATCATCAAAATTATCTCTTTGACCTTGCATATGTAGTTTTGCAGAATCTTCCATTACATTTAGTTTATTCATAAGCAAAATATCATAAGCAACTTGTCTATAAATATATAATTTAAATTCTGCTAATTCCATACAAGTAGATTCTTTAAAATAATCACGAATTAATCATACTGTAGCTTCATTTTCATTACCAGTATCTCAAGTTAAACAACTTAGTGTATCATTAATAATAGATCATTCTCCTACTCAACATATTTCTTTATAATCTTTCCAATATCAAGTTTGACTATATTTAGCAAATTTTTCTTCAATTTCATCTGATGCATTTATATAATTTTCACTCGCATTTGGTCAAAAAAATCTATCTTTATCTTCTTCCAAAGTAGCTAAATATTCATCTTCTATTATTTTATCTATTTCATTAAATTTTTCATCCAACACTATTTGATAAGCAACTAATTCTCTTTTTTCTAAAGAAAGACAAATAAATCAATCATCTCCTTCTGCAAGAGCTCTTTTGTCATTAGAATTTAAACAAGTATCTATTTTACCTGTATATCAACAAGTATTTTCTTCAGAATATGAAAAATTGAGAACAAATATTGTTCACAAAAAAACTAAAAATAATATAATTAATATTTTTTTCACTTACTTTTTCTTAGAAAATACTTTTACAACTCAAACTAAAATTTTTCCAAAAATATTTACTCATTTTTTTGCTACTTTTTTAGACTCCTGTTGTATATTTTTGGAAATACTTTCTTTTTTCTTTTTTTTGGATAATCAAATAATAGATGCTACAGCTCATCCTATAATAATTCCTGTAACAAGTTTATCTATTTTACCAGCATGTTTTTTTATCTTATCTTTTTTATTAAAAAACGTTTTCATATTATTATTTTTTTAATTACACTAAGTATCTAATCTATCTATTTTTATTTCTTTTGAATCAAAATATAATTTTTTAATATTAACAACAAGCAAATTATTTTCCATTGTTGCTCTTATATTATCAAAATCTAAATTTTCTGGTAATATTATATTTCTAATAAATTTTCACCAAAAACATTCAGAAATTTTAATTTCAACTCACTGCTCGAAAATATCTGGTTTTTCTCTATTTCAAGAAATAGTTAAAATTGAATCCTTAAATGATAAATCAATATCTTCTAAAGATACTCAAGCTATTGGAGCTAATATTATAATTTCAAAAGAATTTTCTAATATATCAACTGCTATTTGTCAAACGTCTCATTTTTCTTCTTTTTTTAATGGTTGTTCATCATTTTCTTCATTCTTTTTATCTTCTCAAATTCAAAATAATTTTACCATAAAATAAATATTAAATTATATTTAATGTAATTATATATTTTTATTTAAAAAATCAAAATATATATTTTATAATATTTATCTAAATATCTTATAATTACCAAATTTTACATAAGATTCTTTTCATTTTTTTACTGTTCTCATAAATAAAAGGATGTTCAAACCTATGAATATCATCAATCAACCGATTAAATAAGCAATTATTTCTGGAAAAATTATAATTATTATTCAAAAAAATATAAGGAAAAAAGGAAATATTTTCATAATTTATTTTTTAATTTTTAAAATTTATTAATCTATTTCTTCAATATCAGCTCAAATATTTTTTAGTTTTTCAACTATTTTTTCATATCATCTATATATATATTTTACATTTGTTACATTTATTTCTCATTTTGTTATTAATCAAGCTATTAACATAGCTGCTCATGCTCTAAGATCCCAAGAAGTTACAGTAACTCATCATTCTAATTCAGTAGGTCAAAAAATTAATGCTTCATGTGGATTTAAAATTGCTACATTTGCTTTCATTTTTTCAAGTTCTACCAAAAAATTAAGTCTTCCTTCAAATAAAACTTCATGTATTTTACTAATTCACTCTGCTTGTGTCATTAAGACAGAAAATGGAGATTGTAAATCAGTCGGAAAACCAGGAAAAATATTTGTTTGAAAACTAAGTCATTTTAATTTTTTTGCTCTAAATACTCTAAGTATATCATTTCATAAATTTTTAACTTTAACTCAAGCTTCTTTTAGTTTTTCTATAAAAAAATATAAATCCTCAATTTGTGCTCTTTTTATATCTAAATATTCTTTTGATGCTAAAGCAGCTATTATCATATAAGTTCCTGATTCTATATAATCCCCTACTATTTCAAATTCAAAATTATCATTTAAATTAGAAACTCATTCTATAATTATCTCATGATTATATCTAATTTTTATATTTGCACCTGCTTTTCTCAAAAAAGTTACAAGATTCATTACATGAGGTTCTATAGCAGAAGCTTTTATAATAGTTTTTCAAATTCTAAGTACATTGGCAACTATCAAATTTTCTGTTGAACTAACTCAAAATCATGCATTAAGTGTTTTCGTTCATCATGCTAATTTACCTTTGATTTCTATATTTTCTCAATCAAAATTTGATTTATATCATATTCTTTCAAGTCAATTCAAATGAGCATCAATTGGTCTTTTTCAAATACTACATCATCATGGAAAAGGTATATTTATATTACCAAAAAAATGTAATAATGGAGATAATAAAAAAATAGAAGATCTTATTTGTTTTATTTTTTCAAAATCAAGATCATCTTGATTTAAATTAGTTGTATCAAGAGTTAAATTATTCTCATCAAAACTATATTTGACTCACATTCCCTCCAATATATCCAAAAAGACATTTACATCTCAAATTTTTGGAACTCACATAAGTTTTACTTTTCATCTCAAAAGTAAACAGGCACCAAGTATCGGTAGTGTAGCATTCTTAGAACCACTTACCTCTACTTCTCAAGAAAGTTCTTTTCATCATCTGATTAATAACATTTTTTATTTTTGTTAAATTTTATGTTTTAGAATTATATAGATAATTTTTTAATTTTCAATTTTGAATAAAAAATTAACGAAGATAATATAGAAATATTTACATAAAAAAAATCTTCCTATCAAGAATAATCTTAATATGGAAGACTTTTTTATATAATATTTTTTTTTAATTTTTAAAACACCTAACAGAAAATCCCATAGCACGATTACTTATAGTATTTGAGGAAATATTACTAGAATTAAAATCCAAAAAATGTCAATAAGATCCATTAGGAGAACTAGACCAATAACGTCCCCCTGTAGCTACATACATCATTCCCCCATCAACTTGATCACGATAGCCTGCATAAGGTAATTTTAATGAAACTTGTATATTATTTCAATCATTTTCCCATCATCATAAGATATGTAATACTGCCCATTCTAATGCAGTTGGTATATGATATCAACTAGCACATGGTCATTGCATTAATACTTGATCTGTTGAATCTTGATTAGCATAAGTAGCTGTTGTTCTTTCTGATTCACTAATTCACCAATCATTTGCACTTCAAGCATCTGTTCATCCTGGTGACTTCCAATCATATGCATATTCCCAATTTCAATTTACCCATGATGTATCTGATTTACCAAATTGATAATAATTTCAATATGAACTAGAACTTGTTCATGCAATTGTTGATCATACATTACATGATGAAATAATATAATCTCACATTACTATATCTAATTCATTACATCATGGATATGTTGTAATTGAAGCTATATGATTAGCACTACAAGTTACATTAGTTCATCAATCAATTCATAAACATGTCCAATCAAAACTACTTCATTCTCAATTATCTATTACACTACTAGCTATTCATTCACTACATAAACTGGCTGGTTGTATAGAAAAATTTAATCAATTAGCAACTCAACATTCTCAATTAATTGGAATTATTGGTGGAACAATATGATTAGCACTACAATTTTCTGTTGTTCATCAATAAAATCATGAACATAACCACTCATAACTACTTCATTCTCAATTATCTATTACAGCACTTGCATTTCAAGAACTACATAAGTTTGTTGGTTGTGTTGTAAAATCTCATCAATTATCTGTTCAACATGTTCAATCAATTGGAGTTATTATTTCTGTATAGTTTTTAAAACACCTAACAGAACACCCCATAGCACGATTAGTTACACTATTTGAAGAAATATCATCAGTTTCAATAGAAAAAACAAATCAGTAAGAAAGATGAGGAGAACTTGTCCAATACATTCCTCTATTTGAATAAACTAAATTACCAGTAGCTTGATCAAGATTACCTGCATAAGGTAATCTTAATTCTGCACTTATACTATTTCAATTATTTCACCAATCTCATGCATTATGTACTCAAACCCATTCTAATTTTGTTGGTACATGATATCAACTAGCACAAGGTCATCTCATTTTTGCTTTATCTGTTGAATTTTGATTAGCATAAGTAGCAACTAATCTTTCTCAATCACTAATTCACCAATCATTAGCACTTCATCAATTTGTTCATCCCCGTGCTTTCCAATCATAACCATAAGAAGAACTTCAATAATCCCAAGAATTATCTGATTTACCAAATTGATAATAATTTCATCTTGCTCATGCTGTATTTGTTCAAACATTACATGAAGATATTGAATAACCTCATATTTGTATATCTGGTTCACTACATCATGGATATGTTGTAACTGGAACTATAAAAATATGATTAGCACTACAAATTGATGTATCTCATCAATTAATTCATACACATGTCCATTCATAGATACTTCATTCTCAATTATCTATTACTGTACTTGATGTTCAAAAAGTACATAAATTTGTTGGTAGACTTGTAAAATCTCATCAATTATCCGTTCCACATACTCAATTAACAGGAGTTGTTATTGACATAGTATTATTTGTGAAACTATAATTACTTAATACAAATGTATCTACCAAATTTATATAATCTCCAGTTGAAGTCTCTACTATTTGTTTATATATTCCCTCACTAGTGAGAATAGTTCAACTATATGCATCAATAAAAGCTTGTGCTAATAAAGTTTTATTATTATTATCATCTTCTCCTATATCAATATCTATTTCTCAATCAAATAATTCTACGGTCATTCAAACTAATCATCAAGTACTTACTTCATTTCAAGCATTTGCAATATTATTTTTTCATCAAGTTACTATTTGTGATTCCAAAAATGTTGTTTTTTCAAATATATCAGTATTTTCCCATACATTTGAATTAATTAAACTTGGAGTTGGTATATATTTTGTTCATGCTTTTATATATACTCCATTATAATTACCATTTATTTTAGGAAAATTTGCCCCACTACTCGGGGCTGCATAAGATTGTTCAACAAACTCAAGATTTGTCCCTACATTTGATGATATTAAGTAACTTTCATATATAGATAATAATTCATATTCAGTTCCTGCATAAGTTCTTGAATATATATATTCACTTTCTGTTAATGGATCTGTTGGTTTTTTATTTAAATTTCTTGATAAATTTGTAGAAACTTGTTCTCAAACTACTCATTGATACCGAAAAACTTGAGGTCAATAACTTATTATATATTTATCATCTGGTTCTGGAAATTTTCAAGAATTTAAACTAAATAATTCCAAACTTTTCTTTATATTTTGTATATCAGATATTCTTCGACTATCTCTTGATTGTGCATTATATCATTGCAAACTTATAAAAGCTATTGTTCATAAAATTGCTAATATTGTTATTACAACTATTAGTTCAATAAGGGTAAAAGCTTGTATTTTAATTTTTTTCATTTATAATTTAATTATTAAAATATAATTATAGTGAAAATATTATAATTAAATTATAATTTTTTCAAAAAAAAATAAAAAGAGTTAATAAAAACATTTTATAATATTTTTAACATTTTTTTTAAAATTTTTTAATTTTCAATTTTGATTTTAAAAGTTTTTTCATATAATTTTATATATTGAAATTTTAAAAATTAAATAAATAAAAATTATGTTTGAAATAAGTTCAAAAAAAATTGATTTATGAAAACAAAACACATGCAAAACAAAAAATATAAACCTAAATAAAAACTTAGATTGTTTTATAGTAGTTAACTCAGTTGATGAAAAGTTTGTTGATCTTACTATTAGAAACATTTTAGACTATATTATTGATAAAATAGGTATTAACAATACTTATAAAGAATTTTCTATAGCTTTAGAAAATATTAATTCATTTGTAAAAACTTGGAAACTTGATAGTGAAAAAGAAGAAGATATTGATATTTTCATATGAATATTAAACAAAAATGAATTAATGTTCTCTAATATTTGAGCATGTTCATGTTTTTTAATAAAAG
>CAZJHB010000036.1:0-10106 GCA_964545685.1 uncultured Candidatus Peribacteria bacterium
CATTATAATTTAAAGTGAAATTTATATCTTTAAAAATTAATTCTCAATCAAATTCAAGTTTATCTATTTTTATTTTAAGGTGTTTCATTTTTTTTTATAATATATTAAATATTATTTTTTGTATTTTTCTTTCTATATTCCTCCAAAATTTTATATCATTCATGTACTTCTTTAAAAATTGAATCCCATTTTTTTTCGTTTACAGTATATGTATAATGAGAAATAATGGGGCTACATTTTAGAGTTTTTTCTATTTTTAAAGTTTTTATTTGTAATTCTACTCATATTTCTTTGTTTTCATACATAGTAATAAATTTATAATGAATACTTTTGTATCAATTTTTTTTAGGATTATTAAAATAATCTTTTTTTTGTACATACATAAAATGTTTTTCAAAATGTTTTACAAAATTATTTAATTCTATCATGTTTTTAAAAATAATTTTTATTCATAATATATCAAACATATCTTCATTCTTTTTTCTTTTTATTTTATTATAAACACTGAAATAAGATTTTCTTCTGATTTTTGTTATTCCTAAAATATTATTTTTAAACATTATGTTTGATAAATCATTGACTATCTTATTTAAATGTTCTCAAGGAAACTCTATTTGTTTTATTTTTTTAAGATATATTTTTTTAGTTTTTATATATTGTTTTTCATAAAATCTTTCAAAATATATGTCTTGAAAAAAGCTTAAAGAATCAATTCATTTCATAGTTAAAAAAGGGATGAAATATCATATTGATTTACAATAATCTTTTTGATTAGGAATTATATTTTTTATATAATCTCAATTTTTTATTATTGTTGCTTTAATTCTCATTTGTAATAATAATAAATCATCATTCATTATGAAAATAGTTTCTAAGAATTTTTTATATTTTCAATTACTTTCATAATAAAAGGAATTCTCTAATAATTCTATTTTTTCTTTTATTTTATTATCAATTTTTTCATTTTTTATGTTAATTATTTTAAAAAAAATTAACATATATATATATCAAACTAAAAAAATTTCTTCATCTTCTATGTGTTGTTTTAATTTTATTAATATAATATTTATAATATTTAATTGATTTTTAGATAATTTATTTTTATATTTTTTTCTTATTTTCTGAATAGTATCAATATTGTCTATATAATTATATGATTGTTTAAGCATGCTTTTTATTTTAAAGAAAAATAAACAATATTTTAATTATATATATATTTTTAAAATTAGCAAATATCTCGGGCTCTTTTTCCTTAGATAGTATAATACATCTTGGGCTTAATCTAAATTTTGGTGAAAAAAATTTAAAATATATATAATAGAACAAATAAACTTTTTAAATAATACCTCTCTCTTGTCCCAAGCTTGGGATCTCCTTGAAAGGAGAAAGTCATGACAGAGTTTGTTTTTATTGAATAGTTTAATTTTTTATAATAAAAAATGAAGAAAATACCAAAAATAATAATTGAAACATAGAGAAAATTAAGAAAAGAAATAATAGAAACTGAAAAAATATTATGGAATAAATTAAAATCAAAACAATTAAAAAATATAAAATTTGTAAGACAAATGCCTTTTTATGTTTATACTGAAAATTCGTGATAAATATAAAGAAAATTTATTATTAAATTTATGATATACAATTTAAGCCGAAAAAAAAGTAGGATATTAATATTAAAATTTGATATAAAAAAAATCTTAATTATAATAGAATAATAAGTAATAAAAATATGAAAAAAGGAGAATAATAAATGAAAAAAGTTATTTATTTTTTAAATACTAAAAAAATTACATTTATTGTAACGTTTTTCGGTATTATCTTAGGAATACTAATCGGCTTTGGTGTATTGTATTTAATTATTAATATTACATAAGAAGATTATTGGTTTTCATAAATGCCTTAGATTTTTAAATCTAAGGCATTTTTTTTGAATAAAAAACCTTAAGTATTTATGTAAGGGGAGATTTTTTCTATGGCAAGCCATGTGGATTGGGAAAATAAGGTTTTTATTAGATAATAAAAAATAATTAATTATAATTTTGTAAATATTAGTTAATTATTTTTTTAAATACCTACTTTTTATGCTTATGCTAGAAAATCTACTGAATCCAATGAAATAGATGAATTAAAATGATTAAATAATTTAGATCTTGTATTAATAGACGAAGCCAAAGAAACAGTGGAACTTTTTATATAAACAAAAAAACAGCTCTACATTTAAGAATAAGAACTGTTTGAGTATATAGAAATCCTATCGGGGTATTTATGGCAAGGACCGTAGGAATTGCACCTACGTCTCTCGGGGTCGGAATCCGAGCACTCTTCTAATTAAGCTAGGTCCTTATATAAAATTCATCAAACAAATTTAATTATAATAAAAAATCCTAAAAATCAATTTTTATTTTTATTTTTATTTAAAACCTTGTTATTTAATAAATAATATCAATGTTATTTAAGAAAAATCATCAGTTTTATTATAATATAATTTTAAGTTTACTTAAAATATCTCTTACTTGATTTTGAACTAATGGATCAGCACTTGAAATTTGAGAATGATGAACTTTGGTATATAATTCTCTTGCATCATATTGACTTCAGAATAATATATTTGCGATATATTGTCTAATTTCTTTTCATCATACACTATCTTCTCTTTCAAATAAATCAATTAACCATAATATCATTTGTTCTTCATATCAATATTTTTTAATATCAAAAATTTTATTCAAAATTTTTCAATCATTATTTGTTTTTATAGTATTAAGCCAATTTGGTTGATTTTTTCAATAAAATCTTTTTGTTCTTTTTATAGCCATTTCAAGAGAATTAGGTTTGTATCTTTTATTATACTTAGTGGCAATACCTTTGAAGTTTTTACCATTGATATCTTTATTCTGAATCATTACATTTCCTTTTTTATGATATTTATTCCATGTTTCTTTACTTGTTTCTATATAATTTCTTTCAATCATTATTTCATATCAGATTTTATTATTATTAGTTTTAAACTGAAAATATCATTCAGCTCAACTTTTGTTCTTGTTTGATACGTTTTTTCATCCATATGATTCTATTGCTAATATAAAATTAATAAAAATAATAAAATTTTTAATAATTTCCTCTTTATTATTTTTAATTATTTCTTTAGTTATTGTATTTGATTTATTAGCAACTAGTATTTTTTGTCAATAAAAATATTCATTTATTAATTGATTAAGTATTTTTAATATTTCTTTTGGTTCTCAATTATCTTCTAATAATCAATTGTATTCTAAATGTTTAGATAATAATATATTACTATCTAATTTAACTCATAATATATCATTCTTGTGTTTTCTTTTCTTTATTAAATTTTTATTTGGATTAAGTATTTTTATATCTTCTTCTTCTTCTTCTTTTTTATCTTTTATTGGTATTTTATGAGTTTCTTCTATTTCTTCTTTAATATCTTTTATATAAAAATTTTCTTCTTTTCATCAAATATTTATTCCAAGCTTACTATTAAAATTTTTATAAATATCAATATTATTACTTAATATATATTCTATAATACTTAAAATATCATCTCTTGTTCAAATTAATCATTTTTTTATATCTAAATGTTTTTTATAAATTTCATATTCAGTATATTTTTTTTCTAGATTATTTAAGTATTTTTTTGTAAAGTCATGAAAAAATCTATCATAAATTTGTTTTGAAAAAATCGATTCATATCTATATTTTATATTAATATTACTTTCTATTATATCTCTAAGACTATCCTTTCATCAAGGTAGACTATCTGTTAATTTAAATTGTTCTTCTTCAATTTGTTTTTTAAATAAAATTAATTCAGATTTTCAAAGTGAAGTTTTTTCAAGTTTTCAACAATTTTCTTCAATTTTTTTTCTTGATCTATTTGTTAATTGGTTTTTTGAATTTAAAAATTGTTTTTTAAATTTAGCTAATTTTTTATGAAATTTAATTTGTTCTTTAATGAAATCAATTTCATAGTCTTCTAATTTTCAATTTTCTTTAAATTCTTTAATTTTTTCTTTTAAAAAATTATAAGAATTAGTAAGTATCTCTTTATTTTGATTTAAGGTATTAATTTCTATTTGAAGTTTATTAAAACTTTCTTTATTTTGGTCTAAAGTCATAATATATACTAATATTAATATAGTTAATATCAATATTATATCATTTAAACTAAAAATAATCAAAAAAAAGTTTTTTATAACGAGATTTAGTAATTAAAAATTTAAATGATTACTATTTAATGCTCACATATAAGCAAGTCAAATAGCATCAGCAGCGTCATCTGGTTTTGGTATAGAATTCAGTTGAAATAAAATTTTTATAGCATTTTGAAGTTGTATTTTATTTGCTTTTCAATGTCAAGTTATGGCTTTTTTTACTTGTAAAGGAGTATATTCAAGAACCTGTTTATTGTTTTTAATACATTCATATAAAATAACTCATCTAGCTTGTGCTACATCAATTCAGGTTTTTAGATTAGTTTGAAAATATAGTTTTTCAATTACTATCAAATCTATATTAAAAGTTTTAATTAATTCTTTAATATCTTTTCAAATTTCTAATAATTTTTCTTTTAATTCAATTTTAGGAGTAGTTTTAAAAATTCAATAATCGATTAAAATATTTTTGTTATTATCTTTGTTAATTACAGCAAAACCTATTGTAGTAGTTCATGGATCAATTCATAATATATTCATATATACTTTAAAATTAGATAAATATTTGACAATATGTAAAAAAAGATGTATAATTTAATTGTATATTTAAATTGTATCTATTATATTAAATCTTAATGTAATATAACTAGATATGAAAAAAAGTAAAATTATAGTAGATGATTTTTTAGTAAATAAAATCGTAAATTCTACTAAAATAGGTGAGATTACTAAAATTTCTTTTCTTAAGTATATTTGATATATGACTTGAACGGAAAAAAAAGAATTAGTACAACTTATATAAATAAAAGACATTTTAATATAAAATGTCTTTTATTTATATAAAAAAATTTGCTTTATATTGTATTTTATAGTATTATATATAATATAATAAAATAATCATAAAAAGAAAAAATGAAATTAGTAGATATATTAAAAAAATCCATTGAGTTATGAGCATCTGATTTAATTTTATCTTCTGAAAATCAGGTTTGTTTTAAAATTGATTGAGATGTTTCTTATTTTGATGATTTTGGTTTTTATACTAAAGAACAATTAGAAAAAGATTTATTTTCAATAATGACAGAAAAACAAATAAATCTTTTTAAAAAAGAAATGGAATTAGATTTTTGAATTGAATTAAAGAAATATTCAAGATTTAGAGTAAATATTTTTTATACTAGGAAATGAATATGAGCAGTTTTTAGAATAATAAAAGAAAAAATTCCAGAATTTTCAGAATTATGATTACCAAAAGATATTTTAAATTTTACAAATAAAGAAAATTGACTAGTACTTGTAACTTGAGGTGTTTGATCATGAAAATCAACTACATTAGCTACCTTAATAGAAAGAATTAATAAAGATTATAAAAAACATATAATTACAGTAGAGGATCCCATAGAATATATATATATAAATAAAAAATCTTTAATAGAACAAAGAGAAATTTGATCTAATACAAAAAGTTTTGATAATTCTTTAAAATATGCACTCAGACAGGCTAGTGATGTTATCATGGTTTGAGAATTGAGAGATTTAGAAACATTTAGATTAGCATTAAGGGCTGCAGAAACATGAAATTTAGTCTTTGCAACTCTACATACTTCTTGAGCTGCAAGAACAATTTCTCGTGTTATAGATATGTTTCCTTGAGAAGAAAAAGAAAAAATAAGAACACAATTAGCTAATTCTTTATTATGAGTAGTTTGGCAACAATTGATTAAAAAAAAGAAATGAAAGGGAAGAGTAGTAGCAACAGAAATATTAGTAAATAATTCTAATATTTCAAATATGATTAGAAAAGATTTAATTCATCAAATCAAAGGTGCTATTGAAATTTGAACTGAATATTGAATGTTGACAATGGAAAAAAGTTTAGAGAAATTAAAAAGTAAGTGATTAATATAAACAATCCTATTTATTATGAAAAGAAAAAGTTTTAATTCTATTTTTAATCTTAATTATTATATATTATTAGTATTACTAATAGTTAATTTTTCTTATTTTTTATTTCCTTTTTTATATCAATATAAAAAAGTGATTTTTTATATCAATTTGTTTTTATTTATTATATTTTTTATTTTAAATTATATTTATAGATTAGAATATAATAAATGAAAATCACATATAAGAAAGTTAACCTTCAATAAAGAGTTATCTCCAGAATTAATAAAAGAAATTTTAAATGTAAAAATGAAATATAGGGAAAATCATGAAATTTTTAATTTATTTAAAAGTTTTCTTGTTAAAAAAAATTTATTACATAAAGATTATTCAGATCTTAAAAAAGTTTTCTTTAAAATGGTTCCTGAATATTTTATAGATGAAGTAGGTGCAAAATGATTTGAAAAAATATCTTTATGAATATCTTTAAAAAAGAATTTATATGTAATGTTTTTAGATATAATTTGATTTACTTCAATAGCAGAAAAAATCCCAGAAGATAGAAGTTTATTTTTATTAAATATATATTTTGACTGAATTGTGGAGATCATTGAACAGTATAATGGTAATGTTGATAAATTTTTATGAGATTGAATGATGGTAGTTTTTGAAGATAAAGAAAGGCAAGGGGCAGATTTTCTTTTAAAAGTATCAATGGAAATTCAGGAATTTATTTCAAAGTTTCAAATTACAGAAATTTGAAAACATATAAAAATATGAATATGAATTAATTATTGAACTGTTATATTATGAACAATATGATCTAAAGGAAGAATGGAAATAACATTAATTTGAGACGTTGTTAATACAGCATCTAGATTAGAAGGATTAACCAGGAAATATGATGAAAAAATATTATTCTCAAAAAATATTTATGATAAAATTAAGAAAAAAAGAAATTTTAAAATAAAAGAATTATGAAATACTGAATTAAAAGGTAAACAAGAAAAAATAGAAATTTACTGAGTTTAAAATAAAAAAATACTTCTAATATAGAAAATAGAAAGTAATTTTTTTAAGCATATAATAGTTAACATAATGTAACTTATGTGAAATAAAGGTATTTAAAGTAGTAGAGAAGTGGTTATTTATTGTTTTATTTTTTCAATTTTATTTATATTATTATAATTGTTTTTGATTTATTATTTTTTTTAAAATAATTTTATTTATAATTTGAATTTTTATCAAAAAATATTTATCTCATATAATATATAAAATAACTTAAATAAATAATTGCTTAAACAAGCTATTATTTATTTAAAACTCAAAAAAATGCGTTTTAAGAGGTTTTAGAAAAAAATAGGATAAAATATAAGCAAGAAATTTAAAGTAAGCTTTGTTTTTTAACTTCATTTTGAAATAAATTTCATTTTTCAATAAAACCAGACCATAAACTAAAACTAGGTGCTGCATTTGATAAAATACATATTTTTCAAGTTCAAGTATTTTTGTATGCAAAACTAACAGCTTTTTCCATAGATTTTGTTTTTAATATATTTATATTATTATTTCATAAGCTCAATTTGAATTCATCTCAATAATTATAATTACTTAAATCTCAAAAAATTTTTTCTCAAGTATCTGGAAATAAAACAATATTTTTTATTTTGTATTTTTTAATTGTATCAACTAAAGTTTCAAATTGAAATCAAGAATCTTGTCATCATAGAAATAATGTTCAAATTTTTTCTCAGAATGTTTTAATTGCAGCAATTGTACTTTCAGGAGTTGTTGCAATTGCATCATCTATAAAAGTTATTCATTTATAAGTTCAAATATTTTGAATTCTATGTTCTAAACCATTAAAACTTCCTAAGACTTTTTGTAATATATTTATATTATGTGATATATTTTTACTATCTATTATATTTAAGACTCATATAACTACACTTATATTTTTTCTGTTATGTTCTCATTGTAAAAGTATATTTTTATCTTTTAAAACTTGTTGTTCTCATATATAGAACAATCAATTTTTATAATAATACTTTCAATTTTCTCAAAAATATTCTAAGTTATTTAATTTATTGACATTTATATTACTTTTTAATTCATAATTTGCTAATTTATAATTAGAATGCCTAATTATATTATATTTAGCAGTTTGATAATTTTCTTTTCCATTATGCCAGTCAAAATGACAACTATATAAATTATTTAAAACTCATATATATAATCTTGGTTTTAGTAATTCTAACATATAACTAGATAATTCAAAAATTATATAATCATATGTATCATTATTGATAAAATCTACCTCATCTAATACAGGATTTCAAATATTTCAAACTAGTTTTACTTTATATCAAATTTCTTTTAATGTTTTATATATTAAAGTAGATGTTGTAGATTTCCCTTTTGTTCAAGTAATTCATATAATTTTTCATTTATAGTTGTCAAAAAAAATATTAGCTTGAGTGGTAATTTTATATTTATATGGAAAAATTTTTTCATTATAAGGAGAAATTCAAGGAGCTTTAATAATTAAGTCAAAATCATCTAAATTATCTATGTATTTTTCTCATAATATATAATTTAGATTTTCTTTTTTCTCAATATCATTATTTTTATCTAAAATTGTAATATTAGATAAGCCAAATTTTAATAAAAAATTAAGAGTTGATTTCCCCTCTTTTCAAAATCATAAAATAGCTATTTTATGATTTTGAAATTTTTTTAATTGAGATATTTTTACTTGTAAATATTTTTTTGAATTAACTTCAATATAAGTATCTAATGCTTTTTGTTGAATAATTTTTCATGTCTCTAGTATATAAGCTGTTAATTTATTTCAATATACACATGAAGAGTCTATTCCTATAGTTTTTTCTCTTATTCTTAATCAATCTAATGCATAGTGTCAATAAATTATTTTTTTATTTCAATGGTATAAATTATACCATGGCATTCAGTTTATTTCTCTTATTCTTGTTACCTCATCAAGAGAGTGATCTTCAATTTTTTTATTATTTATTACTCATCAATGGACTAAAATAAAATTATCTTTTTCAATGTATTTTGGTAAATTTTTTAAAAAATCTAAAATTTTAGGATATTCATCAAATTTTCTTTTTAATTTTTTGAAAATTTCTTTAGATTCAATATATTTTTCTCAGTTTAACCAATTAAAAAAATTAATTTCATTATTCCCAATTACACTTTTAAATTGATTTTGGTGTTCATAAATAAACTTAACAACCTTAAAACTTTTCGGTCATTTATTTATTAAATCTCAAGTTAAATAGACTTTATCTTGAGGAGATAATTGTAATTTTTTTAGCAATAATTTAAATTCTTTATAGCATCAATGAATATCACCTATAAAGATTGTTCTTCAATTTGTTTCCATATATTATTTTTTAATTTCTTCAAGAGCAAGTTTTCTTTCATTTTTATAATAATAAATCACTCATACTACAACTACAAAAATTATAGTTAAAATTAAAATTTCATTTGAATATTTTTCTATTAATTCTTTATTTTCTCATGCTATATATCAGATACTCATTAGAATTAAATTCCATAATCAAGCTCAGAATCAAGTATAAATAAAGAATTTTGTAAAATTCATTTTAAAAATTCAAGCTGGTAAACTTATAAGTTGTCTTACTACAGATATAAATCTAGCTAAAAATGTTGTAATACCTCAGTGTTTTTGAAAATATTTTTCAGTTTTTTTGAAGTGTTTTTCCTTGATTAAGAAAAATTTTCAATATTTTTTAATTAATTTTAATATTACTTTTTCTCATAAATAAAATCATAAAATATAATTAATTGTAGCTCAAATTAAAGCTCAAAATGTTCAAACAAGTAAAGCTATTGAAAAATTCATATCTCAAGTACTTGCTAAATATCAAGCTGGAATCATAGCTACTTCAGAAGGAAATGGAATAAATGAAGATTCTAATACCATCATTATAAAAATTCACGTGTATCAAAGTCAGTTTACGGCTTCAACTATTAAATTAATTATTTCTTGCATAAAAT
>CAZJHB010000037.1:0-3810 GCA_964545685.1 uncultured Candidatus Peribacteria bacterium
CTTGATTTTAAAAATGAATTATTAGAAACAACAAAATGACAACAAGTTTTATTTGAAGATTTTATAGAAGATAAATTAGCTCTTGAGAGGGGTATTAAATTAAAAGCATTTCAAGAAAAAATAAAATTTGAAAATATTAAAGATGGACTTCTGGAAAAATATTCTTGTGAATTTGTTGATGTATCAAAAAATACTATGTCTCTTAGAACTATAAGTGATACTTGTTTAACTATAAATAAAATGATATATGCTGAATCAAAAATAAAATGATTTGATTCTAGTTCTACTAATGTTTTTTCTTGGCCAGTTAATCCTATTTATTGAATTAGTGCATACTTTCATGATTCTAGTTATGAAGAATTATTTTGATCTAGTCATGATGCTATTGATATAATTATTGAACAATGAACTTCAATAATGGCACCAGCTGATTGATATGTTATTTTTGTTGAAGAACCTGATAGTACAGATTATTCTTATTTTGCAGTAAAACATGCCGATTGATATGTGACTGTATATTGACATGTAAGTGAAATATTGGTAGAGGAATTTGATTATGTTACAAAATGACAAATTATAGCGAAAACAGGTGGGGAATATTGAACTTTATGAGCTTGATATCTTACAACTTGACCTCATCTTCATTTTGAAGTATTTAAAGATAAAGAATCTGTAGATCCACTAAATTATTTATCTTTAGAAAAATTGCCTTATAAGTATCTAGATAAAAATTATACAAATAAATATTTGATTGATTTTAAAGAAGCTAAATGATATGCATTTAAAAATTTAGATGAAAATGTAAAGGTATTTACTCTTGATTGATTTTCAGAAATTGAAAGGCAAAAAGATTTATTAAATAAATATGCAGCTTCTGATTTTGTAAATTGGCAAATGTGGGTAGATGAAGGTTTAGATTGAAATATAGATCCTACATTTTTGATGTGTATATGACTTGCTGAAACTTGACTTTGAAGAAATATGAAGACAGCATATAATGTATGAAATATTTGAAATACTGATTCTGGAGATACAAGGCTTTTTAATAATGCAAGAGAATGAGTTTATTCTATGGTTTCAACATTAAATAATAAATATTTATGAGATTATACTTCTATAAATCAATTAAGTAGATATTGAAATGAAGATTGAAAAATCTATGCTTCTTCTCCTGATAATTGGCATAATAATATAATTAAATGTATGAGTGCTATTAAATGAATATATGTACCAGATAATTACAAATTTAGAATATTAGATAATTAATGTCTTAAAATTTTGATTAAATAAGAGATATATGTTAAAATATTATTGTATTTTATATATATCTTTTTTATTTATGAAAAAAATTAAATTATTTTTAAATATACTTTTTTTAAATTTTATATTTTTTAAATCTTCAGTTTTTGCAGTAGTTTCATCATCGGATGTTGAAACTTCTCAAGAAAATATATCAATTATCACAAATTTTTTTACTAAAGATTTACTTATAAATATTGTTTTTGCAATAATAATAATAATTTTTACATTTTTATTATCAAAATTTTTAACTAGTAAATTTACTCATTATATAGAGAGATCAGCAGAATGAGAATGACAAAGTAAAGAAGAATTAATTTGAGTAGTTAATAGGACAATTAATATATTTATTTTGAGTGTATGATTTATGATTACTTTGTGAATATTATGAATTGATACATCTCTTATAATGTGATGAGTTTGAGTTTGAGTTGGTTTTGCTTTAAAATCATTTATAACAAATTTTTTGTCATGAATATTAATGGTAACACAATGACATTATCATAATTGAGATTTAATTAAAGTATGAGATCAAATGGGTAGAATAAAAACTATTAATGCTCTTTTTACTACAGTACAACAATTTGATGGTATTATATATTTTGTACCAAATGTAACATTTATGGAAGAAAGTGTATCTAATTATACTGCAAACGATAAAAGAAGAATTGAAGTAAAAGTATGAGTAGACTATAGTACAGATATTGTAAAAGCAAAAGAAGTATTATTAAAAGTAATTGATAATTTTCCTAATATTTTAAAAGCACCACAACCAAAAGTATTAGTTAATGAATTTTGAGATAGTTCTATAAATATGGCTGTTAGATTTTGGATATCCTCAGATGATAATTATTTTACAATAAAATCTAATGTTACCGAAACAATTAATTTAGCATTTAAAAAATATTGAATTATTATACCATTTCCACAAGTTACACTTAGTGATAGAGAAGGAAGGGAAAAGAAAATTTAACCCCTTCCTCTTCACTTCGTTTCGGGTGTTTCCCTTGAAAAGCAATACCATTAAGTTAAGATTTTAACCCCTTCCCCTCGTACCTCGGGTATTCCCCTTAAAAAGGGGAAAATAAAAAAGATAAAAGTGGTATGGTATCGGTACTTTAAGGGAAGAAATAAATATATAATTAAAACTATTTAATTTTTATAGAAAAAAATACTTGATTTTTATGGAAAAAACTCTATAATTTTTATAGAGTTTTTTTATTTATATTAAAAGAAAAAAAGATTATGTTAGTTTTTGACAAAATTGTTAATAAAATGTTGAAAAAATGATGAAAAATATATTTTAAAGAAGATATTTTTGAATTAATAGATCCAGAAAAAAAAGAAAAATATAAGAATTATTTGAATAAAATTATTTATAGATTAAAGGCAGAAAAAATAATATTTTCACTTAAATCTTGAGTATATATAGTTCCATCTTTAGAAGATAAAAAATTAAATAAAATTGATTTAATAGAAAAATATTATTTAAAATTATTAAAAAAATATATAACTTATTATGTATGAAATTCTTATTATATTAGTTCTAAAAAATCACTTGAATTTCATTTAAAAAATTATGAGGTTCCAGAAAAAATTTTAATAATTAATAGAAATTTGAATAAAAAAATATTAGTTTGAAGTTATCAAATAATATTTAAAACTATTTCTTGAAAAAAAGATAGTAAAAAAGTTAACTTTTATAATTTTTTTAGTAATTATATTGTTAATAAAGAAATAGATTCTATAAATTTTAAATTATCTTGTTTAGAACTTGCTTTGCTTGAAACTTCAGTTGTTAGTAATTGAGAAGAATGATTGGCTCTTGATTTATTATCAAAAACTGTAAAAAAATATTCTAAGGTTTTTGATAATAGTATTTTTTATGAAATAGCAAAGTATAAATATATAATGAGTTTTAATAGACTCAAAGAAATATCAAGAACTATAGATAAAGATTTATCTGATGTTTTTCTTGATGTAATTAAAAAGAATTGATGATTATTTATTGGAGAGGGATTGAGAGGATTTTAACCCCTAGTTTTTAACCCCTAGTTTTGGTACCGGTACCTAGAGATAGAAAAATAGAGATTAAAAAAGTAGGGTATGGTTTTAAACCATACCCTACTTTTTTAATTAAGCTTTTTTCTTTTTAGTTATAAATACAAATAATCATACCATCATAGAAATAATAAGTAAAATTAACATTTCTGGTCAAGTTTGTATTTTTGTAGCTTCTGACAAATCTCATTCGTATATTGTTCATTCATCATTTAAAGTAATAGCTTTTATTGTAAAATAGTCATATTTTATTTCATCTCAACTAATTTCTATTTCAAATTTTGCTTCATTAACTTCTTCAATAAATTCATAAGTTCAATCTTCTAATTTTTTATAAATATTATATCATATAACTCATTCAATTTCATCCCAAGTCAAGATAGATTTTGATTTTAATTCAACTAAATTTAATCATTTTATAGTTAAATCTTGAGGTACATTTAATTCTTC
>CAZJHB010000037.1:3910-10062 GCA_964545685.1 uncultured Candidatus Peribacteria bacterium
TAAATTTAATTCTGGTTCAACTACTACTATATTTCCTGCTCATAGTTCTTGTAATTCATGTCATAATTCATCTTTAAGAATTATATCTATACTGTAATTTCATGCTTCTGAAGGGGCATAGATGTAATTTGAAAATTTTCCACTTTCATCTTTATTTAAACTTGTAAGAATTTCATTTATAACAACAGATACTTCTGTAGTTATATTATTTGTTATAGCTTCTATTTCAAAACTAGATTCAACTTCAACTTCATCTTTTTCTATATTTAATGATTTTAATTCAGGTTCACTAGAGTTAACACTTATTTGTATTTCATTTGATTCTCAAATAATATTATTATCAGCATTTATAATTTCAGCTTTAATAGTATTTTCTCAATTTATAAGTCATTTAACAGTATATTCAAAGATTCATTCATTATCAGTTGAAGTAGTATAAGTATTTTTACCATTTAAAATTATATTTATATTATGATTTTTTTGTGAAGTTCAAGATATTTCAATTTGATTTACTCATATTGTTATTCAAGATGCTGGTGAAAGTATTTCTATATCTACATTTACTGGTGCTATTACATCAGAAACTTCTACTTTTCATATTCACATTACAGTATCATCATCAAGATCATATACATATAAATCTTGAGTTCAACTATTTTTAAATACTACTCAATTTTCAAATTTGATTTCTCATTGATCAGATAGGCTAAATTCATATATATTATCTTCAAAAACACTTGGTAATTCAGCTTCTCAATCTGATTCTGAAAATATTACAATAGTTCAATTATAATCAGTTATTATAACATTATTTTTATCTACAGCTTGGATTGTTAAATCAATAGCTTCTCATATATTTGTTTTATTTGGTTCTAATTGTACTTCAAAATGATCAATACCTCAAGCAAATACACTTGAAAAACTTAAGAGTCCAAAAGTAAATATTGGAATCATAATTTTTTTGTAATTTTTCATAATTTTTATTTAATTTAATAATTTAAATTTATAAACTATTGTATACAGAAATAAAAATAAATCCAATTTTTTTTTATTTTAATTTTATACAATTTTTTGGGGTAATTGTCAAGCTTATACTGGTTATAAAAGTTTGATAATAGTTCATTTTATTTATTAGTAATTTTTTGTGTATTTCATCTAATTCACTAAGTAAATCATCTATTAATAATATTGGTTTTTTATCACTATATTTTTCTATAAAGGCTGTTTCTAGTAATTTTAACCATATAATTATACTTTTTATTTCTCCTCTTGAAGCATAGTTTATAATTTCTTTTTTATCTACTAAAATATTAAAATCATCTATATGTGGTCATATATGTGTTTTTCATAAAATTATATCTCTATCTATATTTTTTTCTAAATATTCTTTCATATCATTCTCTATACTGTTTTTTTGAACTTTTGTTTTGTAAAAAAATTCAATATTTTCTACTTTTCATAAAAAATATTCTTTAGATTTATTCATATGTATTACAAAAAAATCTATTAATTTAAATCTATAATTATATATTTTGATAGATTCATTTATTAATTTTTGATCCCAAAAAGTAATTTCATTTTTATTTGATTTATTTTCTCTTATATTTTTTAGAACTATATTTCTGTTTTTTAATATTTTTTTGTAATTAGATAATATGTTTGCATAATCAGAAAAGGAGCTAATTAAAATTTGATCAATAAAACTTCTTCTCAGAGAAGGTCATAAATATATTATATTCATTATTATTGGAGAAAATACAACACAAATATTTGTGCTAATTGAAAATTTTTTTTTGCTTGTTGATTTTTTGTTTATTAAATAATTTTTTTTGTTTTTTTCTTTATTAAATGAAATTCCAAAAGAGTTTCACTCATTATTAATATATTCTATATAAAAAGTATTTTCTCAAGATTTTATTAAGTTATTAAAATTTGTATCAATAACTGAATTATTATTTAATATACTTAAAGCTTCTAATATATTAGTTTTTCATTTTCAATTTTCTCATAAAATAAAAAATTTTTCGTTTTCAAAGTCTATTTGAATATCTTTGAAATTACGAAAATTTTTTAACTTTAACGATTTTATCATAGTTACATAATATTTGATATTGCAATTTGATCTTGTATAACTTTTTGTTTAGAACATTCTAATAAATCTTTTCTAGATATTTTTTTATCTTTTAATTTATCTTCTCTTAATTCATTATATTTTTCAACTACACTTATAGTTGATTTTATTCAAGTTGTGTTAACTTCATTTAATAAATCAATATATTTAATAATATTTTTTATATCATCTCATAATTTTTCATTGTTTAAGCCAATTTTACTTAAACTACTAGCTAATTTTTCAATTTGTTCTTGTGTTAAATCCATTTATAATTATTATTAATATTAAGTTAATTAAAACTTATAATATATTTTTATATAAAAAAATCAAGTATGAGTTTAAAAGAAAACATAAAAAAGTCTTTTTCAAATGAAAAAGAACTTGCTTTATTAAGATATAATTCTGTAAAAACCATTTTAGTTTTTTCTAGTTTGTTATTTTTTTCTAATTTTTTTATTCTTTGAGCGGGGATAAAATATGATTATTTTATAAAGTTTTTACCATTTACTTATTTTTACCTTCTTTTATCATTATTGTTTTATTTTTATTTTTTAATAAAAGTAAAATTAAACTTTTCTAAATTATTTTTAGTTTTTATTTTTATTTTTCTTTTGATTATAATATTTTTATTGTTTTTACCTTTTATATTTGAGAATTGAATAAGTGATTTGATTAATATAATAAAATAAAATTTATTTTAACTATTAAAAATATATTTATATGTTTAAAAAAGTATTACTAATTATTTTTATTTCTTTTTTTCTATTTTGATGTTCTTCAGATAATGAAGAAATTGTTGATACAGATTGACTGGTTAATGTAGAACAATCAGATTTTTCTGTTGGGATTCCAAGTAGTTGGGAAATAATAGAAAATACTAATAATATATTACCAAAGCCTAATATTTGAGAAATAGAACTTGTTGTCGCATCTAGTGTTTCAAAAAATTGATTTAAGAATAATTTACTTATATTATCTCAAGATTTGAATTCTTTTACAACTTCTGTAGATTTTTCAATGATTAGTAATGTTTGAGCTGAAAAGGATTATTTAAATTATGTATTGCTTGATAAAGTAGATTTTATTTTTAATGATGAGGAAGAGAGTTTACTTTATGTTTTTGAAGCAAAATATAATTACGATTCTCCTGTATTAAAATTTTTACAAACGGCTTATGTTTGTAATCAAACAAAAGCTTATTTTATAACTATTGCTTTACCTACTTCGGTTACAGATGTTTCAATATATCAAGAATTATTAAAGACGTTTAAATGTAATAAAAATGGTGGTGAATATGATGAACTTTAAAAAAAAATAAAAAAAATTTTTGATTTTTTGAAAAGTTTAATATAATTAGCTCGCTTCTAAAGAAGTTTGGTGCCATGGCAGAGTGGTCATGCAGAGGTCTGCAACACCTTGTACAGCGGTTCAATTCCGCTTGGCACCTCCAAATAAAACTATTAATAAAAACAGCTTATATAAGCTGTTTTTATTTTTTGTAAAAAGATTTTTTAAGAATAACTCAAATTTAATTTCATTTAGTATTAAATTTGAGTTATTCTTAAAAACATGGTAAAATAAAAATATATAATAATAATATATTATGGAAAAAAAAGATTATAGTGAATTAACTAAAGAAATAAAACAAAAATATAGTGAATTAAAACAATTATTACAAGAAAACTGAATAACTGAAAAAGTATTTACAGATAAATTTTTGGAAATTTTAGTAGAAATAAATGAAAGATTGTATTTTTTATTGTGAAATAAATCAGAAAGTACAAGAAAAAGAAGAGAAGAAAGTATTGAAAAATTGTATCAAAGAACAATAAAACAAGCAATAAATAAAATAATAGAAATTCAGGATAACTCAGAAATAGAATTGGATTATAGTTTATTTAAACCTTGAGAGAGATTAAATTGAAATAAAAATGGTAGTAAAGATATGGAAATTAAAGAAGTTTTAAAATATAATGAATTTTTAAGAGCTTATTATGAATTATATTTTTGAAGAGATGATATAAATATGGAATTATATGTAGAGAAATTAGAAAAAGAAAAAATGAGAAAGATTCCATATAGAATAATCTATTTAAAATGACCAAATTTTTGAAGAACAATATTAATTTCAGATCAAATATGAGAGGTAAGTTTTGTATATGATTGAATTATAGATAAAAGGGACTTTAAAATTATAAATAAATGAGAAGAAATAAATTGAAATGTTCCTCATAGAATAATTTATTGAAGTAACTATAAAATTAGATTTAAAAAATTGTTACAAGAAAAATTTGAAGAAGTAAATAATATTGAAGATAAAACAGATGAGCAAGTATTAAATGAAGAAAAAGAATATTTATTACAACAAAATATAATAAAATTTTTTAAGAATTTTAATTGAATGTATAAAGAAGAAAGTTATAAATATTGGATGTGGTTATGAGTTAAAGATATAAGAAAAATAAAATATGAATGAAAAAAAATAATGAACTTATCAAAAATTTTGGATTGGAAAAATACAAGTTGATTAGATATTCGAATTCCAAGATGATTTCAAGAATTTATAAATTGGTTATTTTGAAAAGAAAAAAAAGAAATATTTAAAGAAGAAGTATTAATTTATTTTAAAAATATAAAAGAAACAGAAGAAGAAAGTTACAAATATTGGATATGATTAAAAAGAGATGAAATGCTTGAAAAAGAATATAAATGAAAGAAAATTACAGCTTTAGCAACTATTATTTGATGGGAAACTAAAAACAATCAATCCTTACAAGTTCTTAAATGATATTATGAGTTTATAAATTGGTTATTTTGAAAGGAGAATAAATTAACTAAAGAATGAATAATTAGTTATTTTAAAAATTATAATTGAATGTGAGAAGAGGAAAGTTACAAATATTGGATGTCATTAACATTATGACAAATAAGAAAAATAAAATACAAAGGTAAATGAATTAAAAAACTTGTAAGTATTAGTACTTGGGATAATAAAAATTGAGTTAATGTACAAAATATTAATTGATTTCAAAAATTTATAGGTTACTTATTTTGAAAGGAGAAAAAAGAAATAATTAAAGAAGAAGTACTAATTTACTTTAAAAATATAAAAAAAATAGAAGAAGAAAGTTATAAATATTGGATGTGACTAAAGAAAGATCAAGTATTTGATATAGAACATGAATGAAAAAAAATTACAGCTTTAGCAACTATTGCTTGATGGAAAAACAAAAATAATCAACCTTTAGTTACTCTTAAATGATATTATGAGTTTATAAATTATTTATTTTGAAAGGAGAATAAATTAACTAAAGAATGAATAAATAGTTATTTTAAAAATTATAATTGAATGTGAGAAGAGGAAAGTTATAATTATTGGTTATGATTAAATATTTTTCAAATTCGAGAAATAGAATATATGGGTAAAAAAATAAAAAGTTTATGAAGTATTATAGGTTGGAATAATAAAACATGATTAAATTTACAATCAGTGAAATGATTTCAAAAATTTATAAATAGTTTATTTAAAAAATAAAAAAATTACAGTTTCATTTCATCTAAAATCTTCCTCAAAGTTTGATAATCTCTACAGGTCGCACCTCCATTTAACAAGTTAAATGCACTGAAGGGCTTAATGGAGATTGTATGAATGTATGGTCTTTTTTTTGTTATGGTGAAAAATATTATATTTGACTTAAAATATGTAAAAATTATAATAATATTGTTAATATTAATTTTAGAATTTATGGTAAAAATAAAAGATTGAAAAAAATATTATACATTAGAAGAAGCATCTGATTTTTTAGATGAAAGAATAAAAGAAAGAGCTAAGAATATAACTTATTGGGATGATGATGAAATTAGTGGTTTATGAAAAATAAGTTGAATAACATCTAAAAGTTTTTAAATATGTTTTGAAATATAGTTTTGGTTAAAGTTTATTTCACAGATTTAAGTGAATATAAAATAAAGACCAGTATATTTATTTAAAAAATATGATGATGAGGATTATCTTTTTTACCACTTTCATCTAATTTAA
>CAZJHB010000038.1:0-9982 GCA_964545685.1 uncultured Candidatus Peribacteria bacterium
GTTATAATAATATAAATAGTTTATCATATAATAAAATTATTATGACAACTTTAACCGTGGAACTTGATAGTCCAACAATTAAATATTTATCTAATAAAAGTAAAGATACTAATTCATATCTTTTAAAGCTAATTAAAGAAGATATGCTTTTAAGTGAGATTCAAGAAAGTAAAAAATCATGAATAAATTCACTAAATTCTTTAGATGATTTAGATAATTAGTATGAGAGAAATTGAATATACAAATAAATTTAAGAAATTATATAAAAAATTAGATATTTAATTACAATTAAAAGTAAAAGAAACTATTCTAGAATTGAAGAATAATTCTTTTCCTAAAAATTTGAGAGTTCATAAATTATCATGAAAACTTTATCCTTATTATTCTTGTTCTGTAGATTATGGTAATAGAATTATTTTTGAAATATTAGATGATTGAAAAGTTTTATTATTATTAGTTTGAGATCATAGTATATATAAATAAACAAGACCTAGAAATAGGTCTTGTTTTTGGCTTAAAATAAATTTGGTACTCCGAAAGAGTTTTGTATTTGAACTTTTAGGGAATATTTGAGGAAGATTGATTTGGTGGAGTTGAAAAATTTTTTTAAAGTAATAAAATTAATTTAGTATAATATTTATTTAGATTATTTAATATTTCTTTTTTTTGTTTATTTGAAAGGGTATATCAATATTTTACCATACAAGAACCATCAAAATCTTTATCTTCTATATATGTTTTTTTTGAAAGAGAATAATTAATATAGTTTTTTATGAAATTTGAATTTATTTTTTTTACATTATTAATCATTTTTGGAGTAATAGCTAAATAAATATAATCTTCAAAATCTCAATAAATTGTTTCATATGAACTTGTATTATATTTATATTCTTGATATCTTAATCAAAAATTAATATAATTATCTATTAAATCAGATAATAAACTAATTATATATAATTCAACAATTCAGTGTTTAAAAATATAAACAGTATCTTTATCCATTCATATTTTTATTTCAATTTTTTTATATAAATCTAAATTAGAATTTAATTTTTTTTCATAGAATTTTGTATTATTTTCAAGTATTATAATATTATTTTTTACATAATATTTTTCATGATATTTTTGAATTTTTGAATATATGATTTTATCACTATTTGAATATTTAAAAGTATTTCAATATAATATTTTACCAATTTTTCAAATTAATTTTTGACTATAATTTTTATTTTTACTTTCTTCTTTTATAACTTTATGTTCATATTTAATGGTTTCTTTTGATATAGTAGATAATATTTGTTTAATAAAGTCATTTAGTTCTTTTTTTTCATTAGTATTTAATATAAAATAACTATGATAAATATAACATCATGCATCTATTGATTTATATTTAAAAAAGTTATTTTCTGAAACTTTTCAAAAAACTGAATGTTCAATTATATGTGGTATAAAATTTCAATTTTTATATAGAGGAGTATAAAGATATATATGATACATATTTTTTTATTACTTAATAATATTTATATTATATTAATAAATTAATTTTTATCAAAGTTAAAGTCCCTTTTTCAAGGGACTTTGTTATAATTTTTGGTTGGAAGATATTTATTTTATCTTCTTCCACCACCATTATTTCCACCACGACCTGGGCCTTTACCTCCGCTTCTTGATTTTTTTACATGTGTTTCCCCACCTTTAGAGGATTTTTTTGTAGCATTTCCAGGGCGATGATTATTGTGTTTTGCCATTTTAGGCTCCTTTTGTTTGTATTTTTGTCTTTATTATTGGTTACAATATTTTATTTCTGTTTTTACTTAACTTAATTCACCTCCTTTTTTTAAAATTGTGATTTAAATTAAAGTTAATTATGCAGATTTTTTTAAAAAAGTCAAATTTTATTTAATTCAAACAAGCAAAAAGAAATATCATATTTAAAGAAATATAATTTAATTGTAGAAGATAAAATTACTACTAAGTATTATTCATACATAAAAGAAAAATATATTTGATTTGATATTCTTGAATGAGTTAAAATATACAATCAAATTTGAGATAAAGTTAGTTTAGAAAATACATTTTATTTTTTATTTAAAGTAAATCTTTATAAAAAATCTAGATGGAAAGATTTAAAAAATTGAACTAAATTATTATCAAATCAATATACTATTGAAAATATACAAATTTTCGGGTGAAAAATAACTTTTACACTTATTGAAAAAAAAGAACAAGAAGTATTAATAAAATTTGAAAAAGATGAAAATATATAGAGTGAAAGAAAGTTTATTTTCAAAGAAAAAACACGGTTACATTTGAAATTATTAAATTATTATTCTTATATTTTCAAGAAAATAATAAAAATCAAGTATTATTTTATGAATTAGAAGAATACTATAAAAATAATAAATCTTTATATACTGAGTTACATAAAGTTAGGTTTAATTATGATTATTTAAGAAAATCTATTGGAATAAAAAGTAAAGCAATAGAAGAAAAACATAATTTAAATAAAAAATTTTTAGGAATAGATACTTCTTGAATAGTATGCCAATATTTAATATCGGAAAACAAATAGTTTTCCTTTATTTCCTTAGATTTTATCTTAAAAATTAGTAATCTCGCTTAGATAGTTTATCTGTCGAGTGAGATTTTTTTTAAAGCTTTAAATCTCTTTTCTCCGACTCAATAATGTCGGAGCAGTTAGTTAGTAATTACTACTTTTTTTATTTGAGAACTACCGGTAGTCATAAAATTTTAAGATTATGACTAAAGATTTTAATATTGAAAATGAAATACATCATTTTTGATTAGACCATTTAGAAGTTTATTGAACTTTTAAATATGAAAAAGATTTATTTGAAAAGTTAGATTTTGATAATTCAAATTATTGAGAATTAGATGAATATACTTTTACAAAAAATGAAGTAAATAAGTTTGAATACAAGATTTTATTTACAAAAGATAATTATTCTTTATTTGCTTATTATAAATGAATTCCAAAAGGGGATAAACAGTGAGTAGCAACAAAAGATTATGTAGTTGTATATTCAACAGCTTTTAAACTAATGGAATATGAAGAAATACTATATTTTTTGGAGTTTTACTTTGATTTAGAACATTGTTGGAGATTTGATATCTGTATTGATTTAAAAGTTAATATAGATGAATTAATTAAGTATTTTAATGATTATAAAACTTGAAGAGAATATAGGAAGTCTTGAAAACTTGAAACTAGGTATATTTGAGAAGTAAGAAACACTTTAAATAAAAGGCAAATTATAAGAATTTATGACAAATTCAAAGATATAGTAACAAAGAAGAAAATTAGACTTTATGAAGATTATTTAGTATTAGATAATGTAACAAGAGTAGAACTTGAAGTAAGGCAAGAATTAGCAAAGAAAAGAACATATAAAGAAGTTTTTGATAATGCTTTATTGCTTTGAATATTTAAAAACTATTTATACAAGCATTCTAAAATATTTGATATTGTTTGAGTAGATAAAATAACTTTGCATACTAAAAAAGAAAAATTAGATTCCGAGAAATTTCAAAGTTTGTATTACAAGATTTATAGAAAAAATATCTTTGTATGACATGCAAAAGCTGTTTATAATTTATGATTTTGTCCGGTTAGAGTTTTAATTTGAGAATGATATATTCAAGATAAGACAAAAATTTTACTTTGAGCTGAAACTATTGCAGATTTGTATAATAAAGAAAGGGAATTAAAGCAAAATGCAAAAGATGAGAAGTGGTTTAGAGAAAATGTTGATGATATTATTAATAATCTATACAAGTATGGAAAAGTGTAGATTAGATTTTAATAAGTATAAGGATAGACTCGTAAGGGTCTTTCCTACTTATTCAGAGGAGGAGTTAGAAGAATTTTTTATTTATCAAGTGGAGTATTTGGAGATTTTGGTGGAGAAATTTTTTATTTAGAATATTTTTTAACATAAAAGTAAATAAAATATTAGTAATTTTTAAAAATAATTTATAATAATATTAAAGTTATAAAATTTATTTGAAATGTTGTTAATTTAAGATGAATAGTTAGATGAATAATAATTTATTAAAATTTATGAAGAATACTAAAAAAATTATGAAGAATACTATAAAATGGTTTAAAAAATTCTTAATATTAATTATTAAGATTAAAAAATTTATAATACATATATTTAAAAAGTTATTTAATATTGTGTTGTATTTAAATTCTTTGTTAATTAGACCTTTAAAATGGTATTTTAGTCAGTTACAAAAATATCTATTTTTAATAATTACTTTTTTATTTTTGTTATTATGATATAAGGTTATATTATGAATAGATTATTCTAAAATTAGCAGTACTCAAATTGAAAATTATATAAAAAAAGAGATAATATTTTGAGAAAATTATTTTTTTGATAAAAAATTAATTGATTTTAAATGATATTGAAAAAAAGATATATTTATTTCTATTCAATCTCATTGATTTGAAAATTCTGATAAAATTTATATTTTTTCAGAGGCACAAAGTAATCCAATTCAGAAATTTTTATATGATACTAAAATATATTCTAAAGATTTTACTTTTAATATTCCAAAAAACTTAAGATTTAATGATTTTTTCTTATATAATGAAAAATCATCGAATATCTGGATTATTCAATTGGTAAATTTTGAGAAAAATGAGTTTTATTATGGAATTATATCATATGAATTTTGAGAATATAAAATTGAACCTCTTTTTCATGAATGAATAGTTGATTGATGTTTTGTTCAAAAGTACTGAGAAATACATGAATTTTGTCAATTTTGAACATCAAATATTGATATATGAAATGCAAAATTTACTACTTTAAATTTTAATAATTTGTATTTAGATTTTGATTATGATGTTTTATATTATAGTAACAAATTAATAACTAATATTACAAATTCTTGAAGTATTAAAGAAAATAAAGATATATTTGAAAATCAGCTTCATTTATATGTTAAAAGAAAAAAATGTGAAAAAAATATATGTTATTCATCTTATAATTGTGATATTATAAGATGAAAACTTAGTTGTTATTATATGGATTCAGTAACTTCAACTAATTCACTTATAACTAATTTTTTACTTTTATTAAAAACAAGAAAAGTACAGAAGAAAAATGAATTATATCTACAAAATCAGATAAAAGCACTTAAAAAAGAAACAAAAAATTAATTATTTGATTATAAATTAATATTTCAAAATGAAAATAATAATATATTACATAAAGTTAATATATAGAGACGATAAATATGTAAATTTTTTAGAATATTAAATAGAGAATTGTATAAATGATTATTTTGGTTAAGTTGAAAAGTATTTTAATTAATAATATTACAAAAAAATGAGTGATTTATTTGGTTTAGGAAAATTTTGAGAAAAACTTATTGATGTTTCAGCAAAATGATTATGAGGTCTTTATAATGATTATAAAGAACCAAAAAGATTAGAGCAAAAATGAACAATTGAAGCTGAAAATAAAAAAAAGATGATAATTGCAGAGGCAGAAGGATATTCTGAGGCTTTGAAAATAAAAGTAAGGACTGATTTAGAAATGAGAGCATTATCAAGATTAAGTTTTCAAGAATCAAAAAAGCAACAAAATATAGAAAATATATTAGAATGAGCTTCTAAAATGGATGATTGAGAAGTTTCAGATGAAAAAGTAGATGATGATTGGATAACTAGGTTTTTTAATATAGCTTGAGATATATCATTAGAAAAAATACAAATAATTTGGAGTAAAATTTTAGCTTGAGAAATAAAAAAACCTTGAACTCATAGTTTAAGAACATTAGAAGTGATTAGAAATATAAGTTCATTAGAAGCTGAAATTTTTAATAAAATTGCATGAATTGTATATGATAATGAATCTATTTTAAAATTATGAAATAATTATATTAAAATTGAAAAAATTACAGGAGTATCATATAAAGATTTTTTATTATTAGAAGAAGCATGATTAATGTCTACTAGTCAAACTTTATCAGTAACTTATTTTAATGATAATAATTCTAGCTTGTTAATAGTTATAAATTTTAAAAATAAGTTTATTGGTTGTAAAGTAAGTAAAAGTAATATAAAATTTCCTGTTTTTAAGTTAACGAAAGCTTGAAAGGAGTTATTAAGTGTTGTTTCTCCTAATGTTAATGAAAATTATTTTGAAGAATTATGTAATTATTTAAAATCTCAATGATGTACTTATGAAATTAATAATTTATAATAAAATAATGAAAACAATAATATACTACCGTAAATCAACCGACAGAGACGACAAACAAGCAAATTCACTAGAACACCAACTAGATAATTGTTTAAAAGTATCTAAAAAATACAATCTAGAAGTAGTTAAAAAGATAGGGGAAAGCAGAAGTGCAAAAACTGAATTTACTAGACCTTGATTCAATGAATTAATAGAAATCTGTAAAAAGTGAAAAATAGATTTTATTATCATTGATGAGCCAAAAAGACTTTCTAGAAATAACATAGATACTTCAAGAATTATAGATTTGCTAGATAAGAATAAAATAAAATGAATCCTTTGAACTTCAAGAGAATATAAAGCCGAAAATTCAAGAGATAAGTTCTTATTACAACTAGACCTTTCTTTATCCAAAATGGATAACGAAGATAGAAGTAAAGATGTAAGAGATAAAATGCAAACTTGTGTAACTAATACTAGAAGATTTTTGGGTAAAGCACCTTTTGGTTATAAAAATGTTACAATCAAAAAATGACATAAAGATATTGTAGTTGATAAAAAAGAAGTAGAAGTAGTAAAAGAGATATTTCAAATGAGAATAGAGAATAAGGCTTTTAGTACAATTTGATTACATTTAAAAGAAAAATATTGAGATAAGATAGATTTGACTTTTAGAGCCAGTAGAATCAAAAAACTAGTTAATAAGAAGTTTTATTATTGAGTGTTTAGTTGGAATTGAAAAGAGATAATTTGAAGTCATAAGCCTGTAATATCAAAAGAAACTTATGATAAGGCTAATAACATTTGAAGATGAATACACGAGCAAATTAATACAATAGAGAATAAAACAAGAGAACATAGAAGTTATCATCTAAAATGATTTGTAAAGGATACATCTTGAATCTTGCTTTGTTGATATATGCAAAAAGGTTATAAGTATTATATGACTCAACCAAGAAGTGAAGAAAAAGTAAATATTAATGAAAATATAATATTTGATAAATTTTGAGAATTATTAAAAGGCTTAGATGTAAAAAATGAACTATTAACAGAGATTCAAAAAGATATGTTAATTGAGTTATTAAAACAAGAAGAAAAAAACCAACAATTAAATAAAATTGATTATGATAAAGAGATTAAAAAGATAGAAAATAAACAAGAAGAACTACTTGAAATGAAATTAGAATGAAAAGTATGTGAAGAATTATATTTGAAAAAAAATAATCAATATGAAAGTGATATTCAAGATTTGAAAGAAAAAAATAATTCAAAAAATGAAGATGATTTTGAAGCAAAGACCAAAATATTGTTCGAACTCATAAAAAGCCCTTATTTAACTTATAAAAAGGCTAGTAAAGAAATTAAAACATTAATAATAAAAAACTACTTGTTCGAACTTTTTATAAACAACAAAAAAGACCTTGTTATCGAAGAAAGTCCGATGTTCAAAGGTCTTAGATATCTAAATTGTTACTTTGGTACTCCCAAGATGTTAGTAGGTACGAACTTTTAGAGTTGTTGGAGGAGGTGGATAGGTTGAATATATAGTGAATAATAATTGATTATTTAATCTATATATGATATACTAATACTAATTTATTTTTAATATTAAAATTATGGAATTAGCATTTGTTATGACTACTATTTATGGTATGTTAACTTTAACATTTTTTATTATATTTTTTACACCAATTTTTATTTGATATTTTTTCTATAATAAATATTTAAACAAATTTTCAGTAAAAGATAAACCATCCATTTGAAGAATGTTTTTAGATATAATAATTTCAAACTTAGTTGCTTGATTTACTTATATTTTATTATTTACATCAATAGTATTATTAGTAGTAATATATGATTTTACAAAACTACAGTATTTTTGAGTTATAATATCTATAATATTAGCTATTATATCATATTATTTAGTTCTAAAACTATTGTTGTCTAGATATAAATCATTTAAGAAAGAAATTGCAAATAAAATTGCTAGTAATATTACTGGTTCAACTTTTTGAGTTTTACTATTGTTAATGATAATTTTAGCTATAATTTGAAAATAATGTCATTAGTAATTGAAAACATAAAATTAGATAAAGAAGAATACTATTATTGAATAGATAATAGTATAGTTTTATCTTTTGAAGTTAAATCTATAAAGAGTAATAAAATCAATAGTATTAATTGTAGTTATTGATGTAATTTTTATTGAGATGGTTATAAAGTAAAAAACTATGAAGAGAAGATAATATTAGAAGAAGAAAAGAATTTTAATGATTGAGAAATAAAATATTATACTATAAATATTCCTATAAAGCTTCCAAATTTTAAAAAAGATGATTTTAAATCAGAAAATTATATACGAATATTTGTTGATAAAAAACTTTCATTATCAGATGTTAAGGAGCTAGTAAATCCAAAGATTATATTGGATAATAAAATGTTGTGATTAGATAATTTTAATAATAAAAAATATAAAAAAGATTATTATGAAAAAGAAATAGAAAATTTAATAGTTAAAACAAATGAAGATGAATATAAAAATATATTGTCAGATATAAAAAAACTAAAAAAGGATATTTCTAAAATTTATAGTTCAAAAAAAGCTAAACCAAAGGAATGAAAAACTATAGAGTACAATGAAAAGAAGACTAAATTAGAAACTTTAATAAATGAAAAAGAAATATTATTTGAATTAGCTAATCAAAATGATAGAGTAAAGTTAAATGAATTAAAAAATGAATATGAAAAAGCTTATAAAGATGACAATAAAGACCAAATTAGGTTAATAATATCTAATATTTATGAATTATATAAAGTAAAAAATATCATTTCATATAATAATTTAGTGAAATTATATTTAGATAAATATTATAGTAATACAAAAGAATTTAATTATACAAAAGAGATAGAAGATAAACATAAAGGACTAAAATGAGAAGAATGAGAATATGTAAATATAAAATGATTTAAAAGGTTAATATTAAGTAGAAATAAAGATTTAATTCATAAAGATATTTATTCAGAATTAAAAAATAATTTTGAATTTTATATGTATGATAAACTGGTTAATTCAAAAATTTATAACTTTTTTTATAAATATGCTATATTATTTATAATATTTGCTTATATTCAAACTTTTATTTTTAGTATTGGTAATAAATATTATGGATATTTAATTTGAATATTATTTTTAATATTTACTATATCATTATTTTTATGATTATTTTTATCTAAAAGAGCAAAAGTAGTAATACAAAAAAAGATTTATAGCTATATATTACTTTCAGAAGAGGATATATCAAGAAATATAAATAGTAAATTTAAAAGTTGAAAACTTGTATTATCAGATATATTTGATAGATTTAATATAAAAATATGAAGTAATATAGATTATGATTTTAAATTAACATTATCATTATATTTTCAATGAGTAAATGTAGATTATACAAGAAAGGTGCCAACAACATATTATACTGAAAAAGTGTATGAAGTTTTATTGTTTTCAGAAAAATGAAAATGATACTTTGATTTTAATAAAATTGAAGCATTACAAAACAACTATAATAAATTACTTGATATTATGCCAAGTAGTACAAAAAAATCTAAAGCAAAAATTTTCTATAAAATAAAATTTAAATTAAAATCTAGTCATCTTCCTGATATAAAGGAGGATTATAATAATTTAATGATATTTAATAAGTAATTTGAGTTTCTAAGCTTTTTTACTAAATAAAAAGAATTATTATCTTTAAATAGATTATTTT
>CAZJHB010000039.1:0-9913 GCA_964545685.1 uncultured Candidatus Peribacteria bacterium
TCAAGTTTCAATAACTCAATTATCTTCAATAGATACTTCACTCACATTATTAACTCCTACATCATTTAATTTTGGTATATCATTTACTACTTCATTATTAGAACAAGAAGTAATAAAACTTAATATTAATATCATTACAAAATTTTTTTTAAACATTTTTTTGATTTTAAAAAATAAAATTTGTAATATGAGAGTAATAAAAAAACAGAAAATGTAAAACTTAAAGTAAGTATAAAATATATATTTTTTTATATTCTTACATTCATAATATTTACAAAATCTTCTATTGTTCATCATTTTTCTTCTGGTGTAAATTTCCACTTTTCAATATTTCCAGGATTATTTTGTAGATCCCGTTCCATAAATACTTTAAAAGCTTTATAAAGTTTTGCTATTTTTTCTTCATCTCCTCATTGTATTAGCATATCAATTATTCTAATTCAAAGTGAAGATATAGTAAAGTCTGGAATAGTAACTATAGTTTTTTCTTCTATACTACTTGCAAAAACTGGTATTATAGTTCAAATCCATTGCTCAGCTATCTCAGTTTCATCAGTAATATTTGATAAAGGTTTCTGTAAAATTTCAGCAACTTTTTCAGTTTGTTAATATATTCAATTTATAATTCTTTCACAATCATTTTTCAATGCATTTATTAAATGCATTAATTCAGGTATTTTAAAATAATCTAATATATAATATTTTAATTATAATAATATTATTATAGTATTATTATAAAAAAGAACTAATATTTTGCAATAATTTATATATCAATTATAATTCAATAAATACTAACATTAATAAAAAACTATGAGTAATATGGAGAGACAAATGAGAGGAGCTGAAAAAATATGAATAAGATCAAAGGTAATGTTTCAGTGAAACTTTCATGAAGAATTAGAAAAACTTATAGAAATTTCTGAAGACATTATCACAAAACAAATAATTCCAAACTATTGAGTAGAATATACTGAATATGGAACTTCAATTATAAAAGTAAAAATAAAAGATAAAAATTTATTATTAGAAAAATTAATTATTTGCACTTTTGATTATTCAAAAAATGATGAAAAATTTTGATATATTACACCTAAATTTAAAGTTTCAGAAAAATCTCAAAAAACTAAAAAATATGAATTATCTAAATTTATTATTACAGATAATGATAATATTTTCAAAGCATTTCTTCAAAAACTAATAGAGATTATTGAAGAATTTTAATAATAATTTAATCTAAAGTTAGTTCAAACATGATGAAAGTATTTTTGCTATAGTAGTTATTTCATTTTCAATATTTCTTATAGATATAACTTTTAGATCTTCATTAATTACTTCATTATTTTGTGTTTTTTCAATAGTTTTTTCAATATCTTTTTCATTTATTCATATTTTTATATAATATTTTAAATATATATAAGTCAATTTTTATATTATAAAAAATATGATTTACCCAAATTTTTAAAATAATATTTGTAAAATTATGGGTAAACCTTAATTGTATTATAAAAAAATTAAATCTCTTCACCTATGAAGTAAACTTCTACATCTTTTTCTATAATATCTTCTGCTTTGGGCATTATAAATACCATATTATTCTTAGATTTTACTTCTATTCATCAATCAATTCAAATAAGTGTTCATGCATTAATTTTTTGAAAATTTTCTATTGAAATATTATAATTAAAGTCATTAGATTTAGCTACATAATAATCTATTACTTTCATATAATTTTCACCAAATCATATCTTTGAAAAATACTTCTTATCAATTATTTCTAAAACTGATAAAAAATTTAAAATCATACTATAAGCACTTTTAAATCAAATTTTAGATAAATGATTTCATGCTTCAAAAGTAAATCATACTCAAGAATGAGAATTTATATAGTTTTCTGTATCTCAAGAAACAGTATTTCAATCTAATTCTCACCATCATCATATAACATGAGAAACTCACATTTTTTTTGCTAAATCAAAGTTATGCATTTCAGAATATAAAAATGGTATTGACGTTCCTGAAGTGGAATGTAAATCAAGTAAATAATCAGATTCTCTCAAAATTGATTTAAGCTCTAAGGCTCTTTTATATTCGTAATCATCTTTTTCAATTCAATCATCTTTAAATAGTCTATTTAAATTATATTTAACTTGTCTATTATTTATTTTTACTGCTTCTTCATTAGCTTTCACAACTAAAATTATCTTCCCTTTTTTAATATTTATTTCTCAAGCTTTTATTTGTTCAAAGAAATATTTATTAGCTTTTACTCAAGATATTTCATCTCAATGTATTCATCAAAAAATAGAAATAATAGGTCAAGCAATTCAAGTATCAATTAAATATACATTACTTATATTCTTATAATTACTAATAGTTAAACTCATAATAAATTACATTAAAGAATAAAATTTTTCATTTATGTATAATTTTTTGTTAAAATACAAATTATCATCACTTAAAAGTTTTCATCAATCTTCAATAATTGATAATAGAGCCTCTGAAATTTGAGATATATTCATTTCAATTAATCAAGTTTGATCAGATATATTTTTTACTTTATCAACATTTGTTACTAAAAATATTGGCAAGCTAGTAAATTTTTCTAACAAAAGTCCTTGTAAAATTTTTCATAATCACAAATTACGAAATTGTTCCCAAACACATAAACTTCAAGCTTCATATAAATTTCAATATTGATATAATCACATGAATCAAATAATTTCATTATTTGTTGATAATTTTACACATCAATTTTCATTAAAAGAATCATAAATTTCATTTGGTTCTTTTTCTACCATATGCTTATTAATTTTATTTTCATCTTTAATAAAATCTGATATTGCAATTGAATCTTCTTTGGTAATTATATAAGAAATTTCTATACTATAGTCATCAATAGATTCTGAAATAATAGAATTATCTGGGTAAATTATCTTTATCTGCAGATAATGTATTTTTTTCCTTTATATATTTAAAAGGAGTATGTAAATAATTTTTCATAATAAAAAAATTAAAAAATAAAAATAGCTATTTCCTATGAAAATAGCTATTTTTTGAGGTATAATTTTATTTTTTTACACAGCAAGAACAACCATCTTCATATTTGAAAATGATCTTCTTCTATCTTTTAATGTAATAAATAAAATATTCATTTGTGTAAAAATTAAATTGCTTAGATTTATATTAAAGTTAATAATTTTATAAAATTTGTCAAGAGAATTTACGCAAAAAACGTAGTTTTAAGCAAAAAACAGATGATTTAATAAATCAAAATAATACTAAAAAAACTACTCAAAATGAATAGTTTTTTTGCTTAAATTAAGATTGGAAGTCGCAAAAGATAAGTTGAAAGAAACTTAAGGAGTTGTTGGAGAAAGTATATAAATAAATATAGAAGTATGTATAAGTTTTTTTTATTTATCCTAATTTTTTAATATCTTTATTTTGCAAACTTTTAGCATTTATAGAAGTTACAATATTTTCTCATGTTTCAGCTTCAATTTCTTTTCTAGTATTACCTGCAATTTTACCTCATTTTATTGCTATTTTTTTACTTCCTAAGAAACTATTTGGTTTTTTCTCTTTTGAAATTTCTGTAGTTGTTGCTTCAGCAAGCATATTCAATATTAATTCAAGATTTGTCATATTATCTCTTAAATTCTGTTTTTTAAGATTTTTAAACTTTTTATATTGTTTTATAGATTTTCAAGACCATGCTTTTGTTATTTCATCAGTTAGTATTGCATATTCCATTCATTTCTTAACTCATCTTTCTTTCCATTCATCAGTAAGGTCTTTTCTTATTTCAATAGTTTTTAATCTTTGATTTATCCATTCTTTTGAATATCCTTTTTTTAAATATGTTTGCATAGCTCTTTCCATAGCTAATTCAGGATCTTCCATTTCATTAATCCTTTCATTTCAAACTTTTGCAAGCCATAATTTAAATGGTTCTGCTTTTGGAGATGGTACTGATTGAATTAATCTTAGAAGAGTTTCTGTATCTGCTACATCTGTAAGATAGTATTTTCAATCAACAGATTGCATTTTCAGTTGGTTACAACTTGTAACCGACTCATTTCATTCTTTTTTTAACCTATGCTTTAAAACTTTCCAATAATTATTTGGATTTGAACTTTCTGTTAAAACTGATATTACATCTACAATTGAAAAGTACCAAAGTTCTTTTTCATCATCCCAAAGACGACGAACTTCTTTTTCTTTAAATAATACTATTGAATCATCTTTTTTAATCATAATTAAAATATTAAATATATAAAATTATTAATACAATCAATTTTTTAATGAATTTTTAATTATTAGAATTAATATATTTTGTTAATTATATAAATATTATATTAAATTCATATTTATTTTTTATTAATTTCAATATCTTTAATAAATCTAATTTTATTTTCAATATTCTCAGAAAATTCAATAAATAATCTAAAATTTCAAACATCAATCTTAATTTGAAAATTGTTATTTTTAAGAATTTTATATCATAATAATTTCTGATTTGATATAATATTTTCTATACTATCAATAATTTCATTATAAAATTTTTCAGAATTATTTATAAAATTTTTTCTAATCAAATCTTCATAAAATAATCAAGTATCAGTATAAGAATCTAAGAAAATATTTTTATAAGAATTAATAAAAAATTTTATTCTATTTTCAGCTTTAATTGAGTAAATTATTTCATACATAAGATATTTTTATTACTTTCACTTTTTCATGTTTTTCTTTTTTCTTTTAATTCAATCATTAAATCATCTGCAGTTTGCAAAACATAATTATGTAGTTCTTCTTTTAATTCTTTACTTGTTTTTCATTTCATAATATGTAATTTAAATTTTATATATATAGTATAATCACTGAATAAATAAATACAATATTATTATATTTATTTAATATTAATTCTATATTAATTTTTCAAAAAAATAATCAAAATATCAAAAAAAGCTACTTAAATTTAAGTAGCTTTTTCATTTAAATTAAATAATGGCAGAGCCAAAAGGAAAATTGTACGAACTTTTTACCTCTTTATAAATTTATTTATGAAAATTTAGATGATGTTAGAGAAATATTAAAATTATTTAAATATATTTATATATACAATAAATTCATCAAATATAACACTAAAATAAAAAATATAATAAACAAGAAATCATAATAGTTAATAATATAAACAATGAACAAATTTTAAATTGATTATTCTTGTCTTTCCAATCAGATTGAATTAAAAACCAAAAAATAGGAAATGAAAATAATACAATAAATATTAAAAATAAAAAATCTTTTGCTTTTTCAAAATCACTTATATTTGTTAAAATAGTTATGTTACTAAAAAGAAATCATGTTATAGCAATAAATATTACAATTATTTCAACAACGTTAATTCTTTCTTTATCTATATTATAAAAAATAATCTCTTTTTCTTTATTAAAATCATCTAGAATATCATTTTTAATTGATAATAAATTTTCAATATCTAGCATTCTATTATTTAAATCAATAGAGCTATTTTCCCACATTCAAGTTCACTTATAATACTCTAAAATGTTATCTGCTAAAACTCTTGCTTTTTTAAAATCTTTTACTTTAATAAAATAATTAAAATACTGTTCATATACATTATAAGATAATTCATAATTTCTATTTTCCCTTAAAATTAATAAAAGCTTTTTCATAAACTTTTCATTAGAATAAAATAAAGAATCAGTAAACTCATTTATTTTAAAACTACTTATTAAGTATTTAAAATCTTTTAAAATATCAAATGCTTCTCATTCTCAATATATTTTCTTTTGATTAATCAAACTAATTATTGAATCTATTTTATTAGACATAATTTTTATTTAAAGTATAAATATGTAAGTATTATAGTTTTCAATATAAAATAATCAAAAGAATATACACCCACTAGTATAGTCGAACTATATTTTTCCTTGTATCAAGCTAAACTTTAAAAATATTTAGCAAACATAACCTTAAAGGAAGTCGAACTTTATCAAACATAAAAAGAGCTTCAAATAGCAAATATTTGAAGCTCTTTTCTTAAAAATCTTAAATGGCAGTCCTATTAGGAACAAGTGAGAACTTTTAATAATTTTAAATGAAGAAATTATCTTTTATTTGTCTAATTTATGGGAAAGATTAAATAATAAGAAAAGATAAGTTAATATTTGATATGATATTAAATAATTATCTATAATTGATAATATTATTTAATTTATTTGAAAATAAATAAATTATATGATAAAATAAAAATAATATAAATTTATAATAATAATATTATGTGAATAGAACAAAATAATTACACAAAACAACAAACTGAAAACCCTAATCAACAAACTGAAATTGATGAACAAAAATATAAAAAATGAATAACAAAGATTCAAAATCTTGAAAAAAAAGATAAAAATGAAGAACCTGATATTGATTTTGAAACTAATATTAAATTAAAACTTGCAACTTGAACTCTTGAAGTAAGTGATATACAAAATATTTTAGAAGATATATCAATTGAAGAATTTTTAAAAGAAATAAAATGAACTCGTTTTGATGATTTAATAAAAAGAAGACCAGAAATAAAAGATCAAATTATCAATACCAAAAAAATGGAATTAAATCATATAATATATTATTATATGGAACGTTCTACAGATAATGTAGGTTTGATTTTAGATAAAACTAATAATTCAGTATCACATGAATGAGGTATACCTAAAGAAGAAAAAATAGGTATATTACAACATTTTGTAAATAGCTTAAATAATGAAATAAGAATAAATAAAAAGTAAAAAAACTACTTAAATTAATAAGTAGTTTTTAGCTTAAATTAAACATTGGCAGTCCCACTAGGAATCGAACCTAGATCGCAGGATTTGGAGTCCTGAATTCTAACCGTTGAAATATGGGACTATAAATATAATGTATTATAACACTTTCACATGTCAATTTCAACATTTTTTATATTTTCTATTCTTATTAATCTCTATCTTTCTCAGAATCTCTTCCTCAAGATTCACTCACAAAATCTCAGCTAATCACAATGTAAAAATAGCAACATCAGCTAACTCTTCTCAAACATTTCATTTCTCTTTAAGGTAAGATTCAAAAGCCTCAGCAAGTTCACAATTAAGCAAATTAAACTCCATACAAACATCAGTCACATTAAATCATTTATTCACCTTATTCTGATAAATATCCTCCTGAAGTTTCTTTAAATCTACCATAAACTAACTATTATGAAATATTTGAAGTAAAATTTCTTTCCTTACCAACCTGGTCCTCCCCCTCTCCTTTGGAGGAGAGGGATTGGGGTGAGGTTAGTTCCCAGTTAGGGATGGGTTATATACTATATCTATAAAAAGCTTTAATAGTATCTTTACCTATAAAGTCTTTTACTTTAACATTAGGATCAATAACAAAAGCTTGTTCTAAAAGAGAAATTTCTCATTTGAATTTACCCATTTTACCTTCAATAATTTTTAACAAAATATCATCTGATTTATTTCCCATTTTTGGATCATTTTTCATTATATCAAGTTGAATAGCTTTTTCTTTTTCTACTATTTCATCTGAAATATCATCAGGTGATAAAAATTCAGGATTAGCAGCAGTAACATGCATAGCTACTTGTTTTAATTTTTCTTCTTCTGCATCAGTAGTAGCTACTATTAATGAAGCTAATTTACCATTTGAGTGAACATAAGAAGCTAATTTTTCTCCTTCTACTATAGAATAATCTTTAATTTGTAAATTTTCACCTAATTCTAAAGCATAATCAGAATTTATTAATTCTTGCGCAGCTTCTTTTGAATCAGCACCATTTTCCATTAAATATTTACAAATATTTTCAAGCATAGCTTTAAATTTATCAGAATTTGCTAAAAAATCTGTTTCACAAGATACTGATAAAATTGCAGCTTTACCTCATTCTATAATAATTTTAATTCCTCATTCTAAAGTTTCTCTATCTGCTTTTTTTGCAGCTTTAGCTAAACCTTTTTTTCTTAATTCTTCAATAGCTTTATCCATATCACCATCAGTTTCAGTAAGTGCTTTTTTACACTCCATCATACCAATACCTGTTCTTTCTCTTAATTCTTTAATTTGTTCCATTGAAATTGCCATAATATAATTTTATTAAAAAATAAACTTTTTATTAAATCTTAAAACTTATAAGATTATTTCATTTTTTCTTTTACAGTTTCTTCAAACTTATCTATATATTCAATATTTACATCACTTCCAGAATATGCTTTATAACCAAAAAATCAAGTAACTCAAGCATAAATTAAGAATAAAATTCATCCTAAAAAATTTAATCCCAAAAGTCATATAAGTATAAATCTAAGTAAAATAAATCATACCAAAAGTCATGTTCAATATTTAATATGTTTATTAAGCTCTTCACTTTTCTTGTCTTGAGTAAAAAATAACCAAACTCATACAAAAGGAATATAACATATTGCATTTTGAAAATTTTCTCTATTTGAATTATTTTCTTTTTCTTGATTTTGTGTCATAAACTAAAAATTAATTATAAATAATTTATTATTTTTCTTCTTTAGTTTCATTTTTAACTGTATCTTTTTTAACTATAGTTTTTGTACTATTTACTTTTTTTATAGGAGTTCTTGCAGGTCTTTTTGAAAAAGTTCTTCTAGTAGTAGTTGGTTTTACTTTAATTCAAGATAAAACTTCTTTCAAACTATTTGCTATATAATCTAATGATTTAACTGAATTAGTATTAGCAGGAATCAAATCAGAAACCATAGAATAATCTCCATTCGTACTAGCTATAGCATAAACTGGTATATTTAAAGTATTAGCTTCTTTAACTGATTGTTTTTCATATACACTATCAGCAACAAAAATAATATTAGGTACTCTTTTCATTTCTTTTAATCATTTAAATGCTTTATCTAATTTTTCTAATTCAAGCATTTTAGCTGCTTTTTCTTTTTTTGTTAATATATCAAATGCACCACTTTCTGAATCTCTTAACAACCTTAAATAAGTATTTATTCTAGTTTTTATAGTTTTGAAATTTGTTAATAATCAAGGAACCCATTTTTCTGTTACATAGTAATGACCTGTTTCTTTAGCTAATTTAGAAAAAGAATCTCTAGCTTGTAATTTTGTAGCTACAAAAAGAATTTTTTTACCTTCAGTTGCTTGTTTTTTTAATTCTTCTTTTACTTTTTCTAATTTTTCAGCTGTTTTTACTAAATTTATAACATGAATTCAATTAACAGAACTATAAATATATTCTTTCATTTTTGAATTCCAAAAATTTGTTTTATTACCAATATGTAATAAATTATCAAACATTTCATTTAATACTTTTTTTTCCATTTTTAATTTTTATTATTTAAATAAACAAGAATTTATTCATTTTTCCTAAGTATTTAGAATGGATTTTTTAACCCCTTCCTTTTATACCTTGTCTCAAGGTTGAAACCCTTAAAAAGGGGGAAATAATGATTTTAATCTTTTTTCAAATATTTTGCTCCCGCCTTAATAGGATTCACAATAATATTTTACTTTTAAATTATTTTTCTTCTTTTTTTACGTCTTCTTTTTTTACGTCTTCTTTAGATACTTTTTCTTTAGCTTCTTTAATTTCTTTTTTAGTTTCTTCTTTTGGAGCTTCTTGTAAAGCTTTTAAAGATAACCCAATTCTTTTTTTCTTTGGTTCAAAATTAATAATTTTTGCAGTTATTTCTTCTCAAACTTTTACATGATCTCTTATATCTTTAACAACTCCATGAGAAATTTCAGATAAATGAACTAGACCTTGTATACCTCATTCTAAATCCATAAATACACCAAATTTTGAAATTCTAGAAATTGGAGCAGTAATTGAATCTCATAGTTTGTATTTTTTTGCTAATAC
>CAZJHB010000040.1:0-2078 GCA_964545685.1 uncultured Candidatus Peribacteria bacterium
CATCATCAAACATGGATCAAAAAATTCTGCAGAATGATTTGGATTAAAAGGTTCATATGTTTCAAGTTGCTTTGTTCTTTCTGACTTCACATTATGAAAATCAATCACTAAATTTTTTCAAATTCATAAAAACTTCTCTATTCTTGCTTTTGCATCTTTTTTATCTTTAATTCAATTAGCATTATAATAAGAATTCATATATTTTCTTAAAGTTTCTACATTGATTTCTTTTACTCATCCTAGTTCAAAATTACTTTGCTCTTGCTCTTCTGCTAATGGTATCAAAGTATTTGCACAAACAAATTTAAACTCAAAGTTTGGAAGTGGTTCTGGAGTTTCTTCATCCACAACCAAAGATAACCAAAATCTAAGCCTAGCTATATCTATAGCACCAGCTGAAATATCTACTCAGTAAATATTATTTTGTATAATATCTCTTTTAATCTTATACATTGAAATTTTTCCTTGATCATTTTTAAAATCAGCACTATTCATACCAAAAACTTTGTAAAAAGTTCAGTAAATATAATATCTAATAGAACTTATCTCATGTAAAATTCCCATAGGAAAAGCTCCTGATCAAATAGCAGGATCAAGAATTTTTACTTTTTTTAGTTTTTCATCTACTTCTTCAATAATATTTGCAAGGGTATCAAATACTTCTTCTGTTATATCCTCTTTTGTTACTAAAAACTTTTCTTTAAGTTCAAAAAGTATTCTAATCTTTTTTTCATTATCTTCTTTTTTACCTTTTAGCTTGTTTAATAAATACGAAATGATACTTTCTCTTGTCATATAATGAACAATCTCTCTAGGAGTATAAAAAGCTCAAAATTTTTTATTCAATTCTTTATCTATTTCAAGTTTTTTCTTTGTATCATATATTTTTACTATTTCATCAATATTTTCAGAACTTATTGAAATCATTTTTTCAAAAATTCTTCCAAGCATTTCAGGATCAACTGCTATATCACTATCATATAAATCATCTTCATCTATAGTAAAATTATATAAATCAAAAATATCTAAAATACCTTCTTTTTTCTCATTTGAAAATATATCATTTGAAATTTTTGACACATTATCTCTCCATCATTTATAATCTTCTTTAAAAAGTCATCCATTCAAATATGGAACTTTTTGATTAAAATATTCATTAAAATCATCATTATCTGTATTATCTTTATTTAATCAAGCAAAAAATAACCATTCTAAATAATCATTATAAAAAAAACCATGTCTTTCAAGAATATTTTTTTCTCACAAAACAAAATCTTTCCACATATTTCTCATAAAATCTACATCTCAATCTTTTCAATATTTTCAATCTCTATCTACTCAAAGCCATCACTTCTTTTGTATAAAATATAAAAATACTATTTTTCAAAGGAGATTTTTTGTAAAACTCACAACTTCTATTTTTTGAGATTTTAGTAGTTTTATAAAATCTACATCATCTATAATTGCTTTATAAAGTCTGATATAAAGAGTAAGATAATCGTTAAAAAATTTTTTTCTTACTACTTCTACATCAAATCTTGATACTAAATCTTCAAAATCTTTTACATTTTTACTTAAATATCTCTCAGGAGTTTTAGTTTTTTCTCATTTTCATAGTAAAAAACTATATCTTCTAGGATTTGATGTTTGAGTTTCTCACCATGTTTTTTTCAAAGTAAGAAGTGATAATCTCCAAAAAGAGCTATCAGAACTATAAAATACTATAAGAGCATTTCTTACTCATTTACTTTCCATAATTTTAAAAGCATCTCTTGTAAGAGTAATTCTTGGATCATTTTTTGATTTTTGCTTAATTTCAAAAAGACTTACTTTTTTATCTAAATTTATTTCTCATAATTCAAAACAACTATTTTCTTTGAAAAAAATAGTTTTTCTATCAATTTGAATCGGTTTAATATTTTCAACCAAATTATCTCCAAACAATTTTACTCTTAGATAATTTAAAAAATCTTTTCTATTCTCTAAATTATATGCTTTATTGAATATCATTTATGCTTAAAATTTATTTATTAATATTTGCCATAATTACTTAAGTTTTATCTATTATTAATACTGTT
>CAZJHB010000040.1:2178-7268 GCA_964545685.1 uncultured Candidatus Peribacteria bacterium
TCTATTATTAATACTGTTGTTTCTTATATTATTCTGTTATTCTTTTTTCAACAGAATATATTTTCCCCTTAAATTAAGAATTCTTTATAAAAATAATGATAAATTACTCCTGTTATTATGCTATTATTCTTTTTTAACAGAATCTAGCAATATCCAAATATCTTTTCATTTTTTTTCTATTAAATCTTTCTTTTTTAATCTCCTAACAATATTATAAACCATATCATATGTATATTTTTTTCATTCAAATATCTGTGTAAAATCAGCTGTTTTTCACTCTCAATTTTCTTTTAAAAAATTAAGTATCTCAGCTTCTTCTTGACTCTTTGTAAATTTATTATATTTATGTCTTTTTCATGTAATTCATAATTTTTCTGCTAATTCTTTTGAAAAATTACAAATTTTTCTTTGCCAATTTATTTCTATATATCACTTTTCTTTTAAATCTCTAGCCTGATCTTTATTAATATCTGTTCACAACCTTATTTTTCAACTTGCTATTTTATCTAATAACAATAAATCATCTAATTCTATATCTGTTCTTTTAAACACTAATTTTGCAAAATCTTCATTTTCAATTCTTCATGAAACAATAAAATCTACCCTATTTTCTCTTTGAAAAAATCTAATAGTAGTTCACTTTCTTAGTTGAGCAGAATATGCTTTTTGAAGTCATCATCTTTCCTTTTCCATCAAATTTAAATGAAGAAAAAACTCTGACATAGTTGGATTTAAATATTCTTTTGATTGATTTTCTTTTAAAACTTTCTCTAAATCAGCTCTAAATATTCATGGATTTCTAAATTCTAATGAAATAGGAGTTTGAATTATTTCATTCCAAAAATTAATAGTCCAATCTCTATGAGCTAATGAATTTATTAAAAGTTCTTCAATAGTTGCCTTTTCATCATATTGTCTAATATCTGTTCTAAATAAATCAATATCTTTTAGATAAGTATTAAATCTATTAATATTATGTTTTATTCTTTCTAATGTTAAAATAAGAGGAGCTTTCTGTTCTTCAATACTCATTCTTTCTTCAATATCATTTTTAGAATCTACATATTTCCATGATATTTTATTTCTTTCTTTGATATATTTATCACTTATACTAGTTTTTCATAAAAATAAAATACAAGTATTGTTAGGTATATCATCTGTTAATAATCATATTGAATTTAATAAATTCTTTAAAGACATATTTAACCACTTATCATCTTTTTTAGCTTCTTTTAATTTTTCTCTTAAATAAGTAACTGCATTTTCATCTAAATCTTCTAATGTAGTTCATTCACAAACTAATGAAGACCAATCAATCTTTATTAGAGGTTCATTCAATATTTCTATTTCTTTCTCAGGAGTCATATACTCAAGAGTATCTCCCATTCTTTGATACTTTTTATTATGAGCAATCACTATTTTTCTTGGATTATGTTTAGGAATTTCAAAAACCCATACTATTTTACCAGTATCATCAGTTTTATATTCTATTACATCAAACTTTTCACTATCTAAATTTAATGTATTTCATAGTATCCTTTGTTTAATATTTTCTATTGTAAATCAAGCAAATTTTTTAATTCATTTTATATTTATAGTTTCATCTTCTACTCATAAAATTAAAAAACCACCTTCAACATTAGAAATTCATGCTATATAAGAAATTACATCTTCTTTACCTTTTCATGATATATTATTTTTTAATGATGAAAATTTTTTATGTTCAATATTCTTATTTTCCTTGGGGAAATGTAATTTTATATAGTTTTGTAACTCTTTTTCTAACATAAACCCTAAAATTATTTATTAAATTCCTCACTGATTATCAAATCAAGTGTTTCTTCATTAAAATTTTTTGATACCTCAAGTATTCATTTCAAATATTCTTCTGTAATCAACTCTTTAATTATTTCTGCATCTTTTTGCCAAGTAGCTTGTGTTACTTTTCTTATCTTCTTCATATATACTAATGGAAGACCTCATAATTTAATAACCTCTTTAAGTAAATTGAAATAATTATCATCAGTTTCATTATATATATTTTCTGCTTTTTCATATGCTTTCTTTTGTTGAGTATTCATATTTCCATTATCATGAGGATTTTTTATTTCCTTTTTTAACTTTTCATATGATTTATAAAAGTTTTTTGTTACTTTTTCTGGTTCTTCAATTACATTTGATTTAAATAAATTAAAAGCTTCAACTAAACTTAAAGGTGCAGTTTTAGATGTTTTTTCATTATAAAAATAAAAAATTAAGTTAGATTTCTTCTTAGCAAAAACTAATACTCATTTTACTCATTTATTTTGAACTCTTAAAATCCTTGTTCTTTGTGGAATATTCTCAATCTTAGTTAAAATTTCAGGATCTTCTTCTTGAACTTTTTTAAAATCGTTTAAAAATTCACTATCCCAGGATTTATCTTCATTTAAAATTTTATCTTCTTCAATAACTTTCTTATAAAATGATCCTAATTCTTCATCTCATGATAATGTTTTAACATCTACTCATAAAACTGTAGCAATCATCTTAATTTTTAATTTTGATATTTTTTTAGTATTTACATGTTCTTCTCATACTATTGATGGGAAATAATTATAAATATATAAATTATCAAATACTTTTTTATTAATTCTGTTTATCCTTCAAATTCTTTGAATTACTTTTGTAGGATTATATGGAATATCATAATTTATAATAACTCATGCTCTATGTAAATTGTATCATTCAGATATAGCATCAGTTCAAAGCAATATATCATAATCATTTTTTTGTTTATCTTCTTCAACTCATGCATCAAAATTTAACTTCACTTCTTCTTTTAAAGTATTAGTTTTCTGTTTTCAAGTAATAACAAGTACTCTATCATTAAGTTTACTCTGTAAATAATCAATAGTATCAGCAAACATAGAAAAAACTATTATTTTTCTATTTTGATCTTTTTTTCTAATTTCTTCTATTTTTTCTACAAAAGTATCTAATTTAGGATCACTTATTATATTTTCCCACTCTTTTAATAGAACATTTAAGAATTCTCTATCATAATTCAAATCATCAATAAATTTTTGACTTAAATCAGATTTTGGAATTAAAATTCAATCTTTTGATTCTATTAATTCTTTCATCTTCTCTATACTTTCAGCTTTTTCTAGATCTTCATCAAATACATCATCAATATTTGGTAATCCTCATTTTTTTATTACAGGGACTCAATCAAATAATTTTAAATAATTAAAAATATTATCAATAGAACTAATAATTGATCTAAGGGTCTTTTTAAATGAATAAATTGAACTTTCAAATCTAGATACCAATAACCTTCTTATAAAGAATGGCATGTTTTTTTGTCTTCATTCTAAAAGGGCATATTCATATCATAAAGTTTCTTCTATTTCTTCTTGATATTTATCTGGATTATTTAAATATGTTAAGATTTTATATCTCGCTCATTTAAAATGAACAGGATTTCATTCATCATCAGTATCTACAAGTTGCTCCATAGTTTCAGTATAAAGACCCTCTATATCATCTAATGGAAAATTTAACTCTTTAGGATCTGAAACATTTGCAAATTCATATCATTGTTTTTCTAAATCATCTCTATAACTATCAATATCTTGTAAATCAACTCTTGATCTTCTTACTATAACTGGTCAAATAATTTCTCTTATTTCTTCAGATAATTTTTTAACTTTTATTAATGTTTCATCTTCACTTATTAAAGGATTTCTTTGCTCCTTTCTGATTTCCAAATATTTATTTTGTAATTCTCTAAAATCATTTATTAATCATTTTTTTGTATGGATAGTTGGATTTGCTGGTATCTGAAACAATTTTATAAGGTTAAAAATATCATCTGGTTCATTATTAAAAGGAGTAGCAGATAATAAAATAACTTTCTTTCACTGACATATTTGATGTAAATTTCAATAATCTATTGTTTCAGCATTTCTATATTTATGAGCTTCATCTATCAATATTACTTCAGCTTTATGAATATCTTGACTATCGTATAAAAATGCTTTATCTATACTTCAAGAACTAAAAATCTCAGCCTTTAAATCAAAGTCTTTTACATAATCTTTCCAACCATCTATTAAATGAGGAGGACATATAATAAGTGACTTTTTATCTATATTTCAAAGTAATGTAGATCAAATAATTGATTTTCATAATCATACTACATCAGCAATTATTACTCAGTTATGCTCATTAATTATTTTTAGTCATTTTTTTATTGCATCAATTTGATATTCAAGATTAGAAAATTTATCCTTTGTTAAATCTCTAGGTGTTTTTACTCAATCTTCATCTTTAAAATACTCAAATAATAATCTTATATAACAATAATATGGTTTTGTTAGTTTTAACCATGTTTCTTGCTTTAACATCTTAACTATATCATCATTATCTCATCAACTAGTAATAGAAATTGAATGATTTTTCCAAATATTTTCAAACATCTCTTGAGCTACATTATAATTATTTGGATCTCTATCTATAGTATTATACTCAAATCTTCATAATAATCATGAATATGTTAAATTACTTGATCCTGATATTACAGTTCAAGGAAGTGTTCATCACATTGAAAAAGCTCCACCATGAGAAAATAAATAAAGTTTTGTATGATTTGGTTCTGTAGTTCTCCTAATTTCTAGACTTCAATCTATAATTTTATCAATATATATTTGAACTGCTTCTAATCATTCTAAATTATCAAGAGTTTCTGTTTTATTGAATATATTTTTTAATTGTTTTATTGTATCTGATTTAGTAGCAGTTCTAAATCAGACTTCATTTACTTTTATAGTAGAGTTAACAATTGATATTTCAGCATCCATACCAACTAATATTCTAACTTTTTTGTCTATTAACTCCTTATATATTCCTTTAAAACCAGAAAAATAAAAAAAACCAACCAAAATATCCATATTTGATGTAGCTGGTAATATATTTGTAATTATTTCAGATAATAACACATCTGTATTAGTAATTGTTTTCTGAGAAGTCATTATTTTTAATTAAAAATTATATTTATTTATATAATACAAATAAATATAAAAAAGTCTAGATTAAAACAAATCTAT
>CAZJHB010000040.1:7368-9628 GCA_964545685.1 uncultured Candidatus Peribacteria bacterium
ATTAAAACAAATCTATAAAATTTATTTTTTATTAAAATAAATAATATTTAATTATCAATCCTATCCCCTTACTTCAAAACTTTCTCTACAAACTTCTCTTTCACTTTATTCAAAAACTTTTTTTCTGTTTTTGCAATTCTTGAAAAAATAATTGATTTTTCAATTGAAGTAATTTTATTTATTTTTATATATGATTTAATCAAAAGCTCTCCTGAATCTAAATCATTATTATCTATTTCATAATTAATTCAATTTTTTTTATTTGAAGAAATAGCCAGAATTATATAATCATTTTTATATTCTCATACAATTATAGCTGGTCTTAATTTAAAATCAGTTAAATTTATAAAAGGAAATTTAACCAAAATAATATCTCATATTTTATACATCTTTATATAGTTTAGAATATACATCATCTTGATTATTATCCCATACTTCATTAAAAGAATTCTCACCTATTTTCATAAAATCTGATAATAAATCTTCATCTAAATCAAATTTTATTATGTTAGGATTTTTAACTACTTTGGTAATAAAAAGTCTTAAAGCTGTACTAGAATCTATTCACATTTTACTAGTAACTTCATAGAATTGATTTTTTAATTCTTCATCTATTCTAATAGATATTGTAGACATAATTTTTTTAAAATTAAAAATGTAAAACAATGTAATACATATATATTATACACGTATTACATTGTTTTACAAAATTTTTTAGAAAATTTATATAAATTCAACTTATTTCCTGAAATAAATAAGCAAATAAATAGATTAAGTGAAATTAAATAAAATAGTGAAGCTTGGGAAGAAATTTTTGAGTAAAATCAACTTTTACAATTTTAAAGTTTTTATATCTCTTTTGGCATCATTTATCATATAATTAGTTTTACAATTTGGACATGATAAAAAATATTCATAATAATAAGCCTTTTGCATAGTTTTTTTATTATGTTTTGGTATTTTTTTAATAACAGGTGTTAAGCATTTTTTACATAAATCTCACTCTACTTTTACTTTTAATGAATAATCTCACTTTAAAATTATCTTTGAAGAAACTTTTTTATTATTTTGATCTAATAAGCCAAGTTGTACATCCCCTTGAGATGGAATAAAATTTTCATCTACTATTAAATCTTTTTGTTCTATTGCAAGAGTTGCTAACTCATCACATCTTTCATTTTCAATATGTCAATTATGTCCTTTTACCCAATTAAATTTCACTTCATGTTTTGAAACTAAATCTAATAATTTTTCCCATAAATCAAAATTTACTGCTTTTTGTGATTTTGTTCTATACCAATTATTTTTTTTCCACTTTTCAGCCCATCATTTTTCAATTCAGTTTATTGTATATTGTGAATCAGTATACACTTGAACTTTGGATTTTCTTTTTAATTGCTGTAATCATGTTATTACTCATGTAAGTTCCATTCTATTATTAGTAGTCATTTTATATCATTTTGAAAATTCTTTTTTAATTCATTTATAACACAAAATAACACCATATCATCATTTACCAGGGTTTGGATTAGCTCATCCATCAGAATATAATTGTATCTCTGGAAGTTTATTTATCTTGACCATTAATAATATTATAATATATAAAGATTATCTTAATCTACACTTGCTTCATCAGAATATACTGATACTACTTTATTTGTATCTGAAGTTGAAGAAGTTTCACCAGGTATTTTTTTAATTATTATATAGTTATTAGTATATACTAAATTATTATTAATATCATAATAATTTATTACATAAACATTTGTACCATTTTTTAAATTATTATAATCTACACTAGCATGATATCTCCAAGTTGTTCAATTAAAAGATGATAAAGAATAATCATTAACTGTAACTCTTTCTATTCATTCAGCGTACACAGCTCCTTCTATAGTTATAAATCATGATGTTGTTGTGTAAATTCATGTTGTACTTGGTGCCGTAAATCTAAATTGAGTAGCATCTACATCATAATTTTGAACTTTAAAAGCTGAAGAAGATGAAGAGGTAGAATTTCAAGATTTATAATAAACCACATATATAAATTTTTGAAGTAAATCATTAGCATCATCATAAATTTTAAATACTAAATCATTTTCACTATTTGATACTCAAACACCTTCTATAGTAAATGTTTTTGTTGATGCATTTAAAGTAGCTTCTTTATTATTAACTAATATTTTTGTAATAGATTCATCAGTATAACGTCAAGAAATATTAATAGAACTAGAAGAAACATAAGATTCATCAAATAAAT
>CAZJHB010000041.1:0-1385 GCA_964545685.1 uncultured Candidatus Peribacteria bacterium
AACCATCAAAATAATATATTCAAACACTATATCCTAGAAAACTCCTCTCAAAATTCTTCTCAAGTATAAACTTGAAATTCTACTTTATTAAAATTTTTAACAAATTCTTCTTCACTTATTCAAGCTTTAAATAATAAATGATATAAAAAACTTTGTTCATTTGGAACTTCTTTCCATACACTAGGTAAAAAAGTTGCTTGTTTAGATCAAAATTTTATAATAAGTCATGGTTTATTTTCTTTTAAATATGATAGCAAATCTTCTATAGATTCAAATTTTTTATCTTTTAAAGGAGATAATATAGTAATTTCTAAATATAAATCTTTTAATTCTTCTTGTTTTAACTCTTCAAACCTAAGATCATTAAAACTAGCAGATTTAGCATTTGATATAATATCTTTATATAAATCCCTATAAGGAACAATACTTCAAATACATCATCTAAGACTTTTATCTGAATTTTTGATAGTTACAAAACATGCTCATGATTTTTTTAGTAAATCATTTTTAGGGATATATCATTTAGTTGAATCTAAAAAAAATTCTTCTAAAATTGATTTTTTTGCGAGCTGTAAACTTTCTATTTGATAATCCTTCATAGTTTATTTTTTATATATTAAACTAGCATATCCAACAACCTGTTCTTTTGTTCATGAAGTATCTCATGAATTTCTATAATCAAGTAATTCAACTTTCCAATTATTTAGTTTTGCAATTTGGTTTAAACAAATCCAAGGAGCTACTCAACAAGCTTCAGCATCATTTTTTATATCTTCCAATTTTTCTCACATAAAACTTTTTAAAGTTCTATCATCTAATTCTATAGCTTCATCATAACTTTTATAATGACTTAAATCAGAACTAACAATTATAAAAAAGTCATTTTCTTTTTTTAATTCATTTAATATTTCTCAGACAATTATTGGATCAACTTCTCAAAAAATCATTGGCAAGATCTTAAAATCTCTTCAAGCTGATATGTATTTTAAAAAAGGTAGTTGTACTTCCAAAGAATGTTCTTTAATATGTGCCTCTTCAAAATTATTAAATATATCAGGATATTTATTCATAAGATCTTCTCATAAGCTTTTATCTACTTCAATATCTCAAAGTGGTGTAGAAAAATAATCATACATTCAAACTGAAACTCAAGAAAAATAACTATAATGACTAGGTCACAAAATAACAAATGTCTTTGGAATATTATCCCAATTTTTTTCTATAGCTTTATATGAATAAGCCGCAATTTCTCAACTGTAAATATATCAAGCATGAGGACATACTACTGCTTTTATAGAATCAAGTTTTTCTTTTAACTCTACTTTATCTAAATATGATTTTATCATATTTTCTAATTCTATTTTATTAGATGGATAAAACATTCC
>CAZJHB010000041.1:1485-9409 GCA_964545685.1 uncultured Candidatus Peribacteria bacterium
TATTTTTTAAGAGATAATTTTTATTCCCAAACTCATGGTATTTTCTCCCCACATTCGTGACATATTCAAGGAATCTCACAATTAATTTTTACTTGTTCTCATATATATCAACCTCTTTCAATAAGTTTTATATTACATTTTGGACAATATGTAGTTTCATGTTCGCTATCAATCACATTTCAAACATAAATATAATTTATTCACTTTTTCTTTCATATTTCATAAGCTCTCCTTAGAGTTTCATATGGTGTCGGATGAATATTAAGCATTTTATAAGTTGGATAAAATCAACTTATATGCCAAGGTATATCTTTTGAAATTGAAACTATAAAATCAGCTATTTTTTCTAGCTCTTCATCACTATCATTTTCTCCTGGAATAATCAAAGTTGTAAGTTCCAAAAAAATATTAGTTTTTTCGTAAATATATTTTATATTATCTAAAATTGGCTTAAATCTTCAACCACATATTTTAGTATAAAAGTCTTCAGAAAATCATTTTAAATCTATATTTATAGCATCTATTAAATTTTGTGATTTTTCCCAAAATTCTTTTGATTGGAATCAATTTGAAACAAATACAGTTTTTAAACCAGCTTTTTTTGCTAGTTTCATGGTATCGTAAGCATATTCAAAAAAGATAGTTGGTTCATTATAAGTAAATGCTATAGAAGGAATCTTATGCTTAACGCAATAATCAACTGCTTTTTCTGGGGTCAATTCTACTCAAAGTTTTTCTATAAGAGGAGTATTTTTTAATCTTACTTGGCTCAAATTATAGTTTTGACAAAACTTACAAGCAAAATTACATCAAGCTGTTCAAAATGAAAAAACTTTTGTTCAAGGAAGGAAGTGAAATAATGGTTTTTTTTCAATTGGATCAGTGTTTAATCATAGAGCTCTTCAATAAGTTAACAAATATAGCTTTCAATCTATATTTTGTCTGATTCAACATTTTCAAGTTTCTCAATTTTTGATAACACAATAATGACTGCAACAAGTGCATTGAAGTAGATTCCCTTTTAATTTCTTATATAGTATACATTCTTTTTTCATAATGATTCTATTTAAGACTAAGCTAATATTATTATAAACTTTTGGGAAATAAGTCAAGTATAATAAAAACATTAAAATGAAGTTTTTGAAAATAATTAATTATTTATTAGTGATTTTAAATTTTTAGACTTCTAATAATGTTAATTTATCAATAACTTTTGATTGAAGACTTCTAGTAAATTTAAATAAATTTAACATTTTTCTATCAGTTAATTCATTTTCATAAATATCTTCATCTAATATTTTTTGTATATGTAAATCATTTCTAATTTTTTGTATATCTTCTAATCATTCTATAAGATTAATCTCAAATAAATCTAATTTTTTTACTAATTGTATTAAAATACCTATATTTAATTTTCAATTAATCTTTCATTTTGTTTCTTTAAGAACTGATAAATATAATTTTTCTTTTCATTTATATAAATTTAAATCCTTATAACAATTAACCTTTTTATATTCTTTTTTTATTACAAACTTATTTATAATTGATTTTTCTTTTTCTGATCATTTTTTTACTATTCTAATAAGTAAATAAGTTAATAATCATTCTAATACTGAAGTTGTATGAATAATAATATCTCTATTTAATGAAATTAATATATCTTCATCTAAATTAGATCATTTTTTTTGCAAACTTAAAAGAAACTTAATATAATTATAAGTTTCTATTAGTTTTATTTGCAATGATTTATTTTTAACAAAAGCAAAATTAGACATATTTATCAAATTTGATTTAAAGCTTCCTCTAACTCTTTTTGCATTTTTTCAGTTCTATTTCAAAAATTTTCAGATTTAAATTTTCTATATCTTTCCAATCTTTTTTCTTCTTTATTCATAATTGTAATTTTAGAAAAATAAGTTAATGTAATTGTATATATTTTGTATTAGAAATCAAGGGAATATTTTTTAAATATTTATAGTATATAATTTTAATAATTCAAATAGCACTATATTAATAAATATAAAAATATCATTTCAAAAAAATAAAATAAAATTAATTTCATAATTTATTTTTAAAAAACTCTTCTTTCATATTAATATTTTTTTGAGTATTATCTCAATATAATCTCCAAAACTTATACCTAATAAATCTAGAAAATCAATCATCATGAGTAGAAATAATAATTTGTTTATTTGGAAATTGATATCTTAATAAATTTATAAATGATAAAATATTTAAATCATCTAATGATTGAATTGGATCATCGATTAATAAGGTTTTAAATTTTGTTTGATAACTTAAATTATTTGATAACATTAATGATAAAGCTAGTCATTCAGCTTGTCAACTTGATAAGCTATACATTGGATTTTTGAATCAATTTTCTCATGTAATAGAATCTTTTGTTAAATAAAATCTCATTCAATAAAAATTCTTTACTATTTTTTGATTAAAAATATAAAAAGGTAAAGCAATACTTTTTATTTTCTTATCTTTGAAAACATCAATATTATTTTTTAATTTCTTTGAATATTTATCTAAAATTTCTTCATTAGTAAATTTTAAAAACTTAATTCTCAATTCATAAAACTCAATTTCATTTTCTAAAATTTTAATTTCTTTTTCTAAAATTTTTTTCTCATTATCTTTTAATTTTATTAACTCATTTTCAAAATAATCTATATTATTTTTTATTTCATCTTCCTTTAATTCTTTAATAATATTTTCTGTAAATATATAATCTTTTTGAAATAAATCATTATATTTTGTATTTAATTCTATAAATTTATCATTATCAATTTCATTGATCTTAACTTTACCATTTCAAAAAGCAATTACATCTTCAAGTAAATCTATATTTATTAATTCTTCATCACTTGATATTTCTTTATTAAAATTTAAGATTTTAATTTCTTTTTTTTCTGCTTTGCTTTCTTCATAATACTTATTTATAGAAACTTCTATATCTTTGAAAATAGTTTCATTATTTTGAATATTTTTTCTTATTTTTTCAAAATAATTAACTTCTTTTAATTGTTTTTCAAGAACCATCAAATATTCTTCAATTTTTTCATATAATTCTTTGTTATAGATATTACTAAATAAACTTTCTTTTCATTTTTCAATATCATTTCAAGATTTTTTTCTTAAAAAATCCAATTGTAATTTAATATCATCAGTTTTATTAGGAGTTTTACATAATGGACAAGTTCAAGAATCAATTTTATCATTCTCATTATTAATAACTAAATCCTTATTTTCATACTTTTGAAAATTTTTATCCCAAAAATCAATCAAATTTCAAAAAAGATTATTATATTCTTTTTGTTCTTCATTGAGACTTTTTAATTTCTTTTTTATTTTTTGAAATTTATCTTCTATTTCTAATAATTCAATATAGAATTTATTTTTACTATTTAATTTAGGAAACAATTTTAATATATTATTTAATTCTGAATTATTATTTTTTAATAAAGTTAAATTATCAATATATCATCTAATTTTATCCTCTCATTTAAATAATTTAATTTCATTTTCTAACTTTATTATTTCTTCAGATTTAGACTTACTATTTTCTTTATAAAATAAATAATAATTATAATTTTTAACAAAATAATCTTTTTTATTATTTATTAATTTAATTTTTGAAGTAATTGTTGAATTATAACTATAAATTTCTAATCAATTTTGATTTTGAACTAAATTTAATAATTTTTTCCGATTAGGAATATAAATTTTATCTAAATAATTCTTTGTATATTTTTCTTTATTTTTCAATTTTTTATTATATTCTGATAATATTTCATTTTCTATAAAATCTATTTTCTTTATAAAAAAACTATTCTTCTTTTTTTCTCCTAATTCTTTATTTTTATTTTTTAATTCTTTTTCTATTGTACTTTTCTTTACTCATATATTTGTTATAAGCTGATCAATACTTTTTATTATTCTTCCATCACTATTATTATCATTTACTAAAACTCTATTTTTATATTCAACTTCTTCTTTAATTCAAATATGCTTATCAATATATGAACTATATCATCTTTCTCATCATTTTCAACATTTTAATAACTCAGTAGAATCATCTTGAGGAATATAAAAAATATTTTTAAAATCTTTTATATTTATATTTTTTAATATTTTTTCTTTATCATTACCTTCCTGCTTAAAATTATTATTTAATTGTCATCAATGAGTTTTATCTAAAAAAATTGAAATAAACTCTCCTTTCTCAAAAATAATTTTTATATATGTATCACCATTTATCTGATTTTTTAAGATGTTTTTTTGAACATTAAAATTTGGTAAATCTTTTAACCTTTTTATACTTCAAGTTAAGCAAAACTCTATTGCATCAAAAATAGTGGTCTTTCAAAATCAATTTTCTCAATCCAAAACTAATAATTTACTTATTTCATCTTGCTTTGTAAAATCTAAAATACGTTCTCATCTAATTCATCTAAAATTAAGTATTTCAATTTTTTGTATCTTCATTTTCTACATATTTAAAAGATAAAATTTCATTTTTCAATTCTTCCTTTCATTTTCAATATAAAGAAAATAAATTCTCTTCAAAATCGGTTAATTCATCATTTTTTAAATTATAGTCTTTATAACTATTTTTCACTTCTTCTATTTTTTGTCTAAACTCACTTTCATCATCTGTAAAAATTTTAACATTTATTTTTTTTCAATCGATTTCTATATTTAAGTCCTTGTCTATATTACTAAAACTTTTTTCAAAAATACTATTTTCTACTGTTTCTCAAATGATTTTACTAAAATCTACTTGTATAAATGTCAATCAAATAACCAAATCTAATAAAAATTTTTTTTCTTTACTCAAATTTTCAGTTAGCTCTTTTATTCAAGAAATATCTAAATCATAATCTGTTAAACTTTCTTCTAATTCCTTAGTATAAAAAATAACCTTTTCTTTAGCATAAAACCTATCCTCTTCAATTTGATAAGCTTTTTCCTTTAGTTTTTCAGAAAATTCAATATCTTCAACTTTTATAAAATAAATAAAGTTAAGATTTTTTTCAAATTGCTCTAATTCTGAAAATTCTTTATTAATATCTTCTTCAACTAATTTTTTATATAACTTTTCAGAATTTAGCTCTTCTAAACTCTCTCCATCCTTAAAAATAAAATAAAAAAAATCAGATTCTTCTCAATCTATATTTTTTATTACTAATAATTCATTATTTAATTTAAGTTCATAATTTAATTCACTTTTTTTAAAATAGTTTTTTATAATTTTTGTTAATTTTTCTTTCATTTTATTAAATTAATTTTTATTTTTATATTTACAATTATTCTTTCAACATTCTCTTGATAATATTTTATCCTTATGTTCTATTCTACAATCACAACAAAAAATATTTATACTTTTTATTTTTGTGACATCATACTTTTGCTTTTTTTCTTCATCATAACCTACTTTGTTTTTCTCAATATTTTCTTTTATATCTAAAAATCAATCAATATTTCAAAAAGAGTCCCTTATTCAAATAAAATGTTGTTCGTATAAATAATAAAAATTTTTTTCAATTATACTTTTGATATCAGACTTAGAACTATTTCAATATAATGATTGATTTCAAGTTAAAATTCCTTTTTTATCTCAAATTTTAAATCAAGTTTTATTATTTAATTCATTTCAAAAATATCAATCACTTGTTATAGATAATCATTTAATTTTAAAATAGTACAATCTTATTAATAAACCAATTTTATTCTTTAAATTGGTTTTTTGTATAAAAGTTGATGTATTTTTAAGTAATTGTCTAAAATTTTCTTTTTTCTTATCTTTATTATTTAAATAATTAATTCATTCTTTTAAAGATGTATCATTTATAAATAAAAGCATTTTTTTATCATTCTCTAAAATATTTCTTGAAATATCCTTTTTAAAATCATCCTTAAAACCTAAATAATCAACAAAAACATCACCTTTAATATCTTTTAAAATAAATTCATCCTCAAAAACTTCATCTATACAATTTGTAAATAAATCCTTAAAATGATTTATGAAAATTTCTTGATAATATTCACTTTTTATAACCTCATCTATAATAACATTAGATGGTTTATCTATTATTTCACAAACTTTTGAAAATTGAATATTTGGAAAAGTTTCATTCTTTTTCTTTTCTTGAATAAATCTTTTAATTTTAGATTCCAAATACCTGAAATGATATTCAGAATGAATTTTAGGATTTAATTTTTCCAACAAATCATTTATTTTTTTATGAACTTCATTTTTATTATCTCAAAAAATATATTTAAAATTATTATCAAAAAAATCTTTAGTTTCTTTTTCTGTAAATTTTTCAATACTTTCTTTAGTCTCATTCTCATTAAATTTATGTTTTTCATCTTTATTACAGTAAAATATTTTACCAGATAAAAATGTTCATTCCTTATTTATTCAATTTTTCAGATATTTAAGCTTTCATTTATCCTCTGTTAGTCAATTTCAAGAATACAATCAATCTAAAAAAGTAATATTCTTATCAAATTCCACTTTCTTCTCAGTAACCAAAAAAGATTTTCTTTTTCATTCTTTATTTTGCTCTTGTTCTTGTTCTTGAAATAATTTTATAACCGCTTCTGTATAACCTGAAACATTTGTTTTATTTGTTTCTTTAACTTGATAAGATTCTCTCTCTTTATTTTTTCAGTCTATTCTATAAAAAGTAAAATCTTCCTCTCCTTCAACTTCTAAACTCCATCTTTCCAATTCTTCTTGATTATCTCAAATTTCCTGAATCTTTTTTAATGTCTTCCATAATGCAATATCTGCTTGATATAAAAATCAAGAAAATGAAGCTGTTGCATTTGTTTTTCTTCAAGTCACTATTTATAATTTTAATAAAGTACTTATAAAATAATATACATTAACTTATATTTGTAAAATATTAATTTATTTTTTATTAACTATATATTTCCCTTATATCTCCATATAAGAATACATAATCTATTTAATTCAAAAATAAATTGATATAATTATCTAACTATAAAAAATATTTTAATCAAAATTCTTAAAAAAATAATCTAATAATCCTTTCACATTAATAAAAGCATTAGATGTAAAATTTCAAAGATTAAACTGAAAATGTTTTTCATAAATAAGCATTCATCAATTATCTTTTTTAAGATAAAATGAAAAATCAGGACTTTCTTTATGTAAAAAATAATTCCTAATTGTATAAATATTTATAAAATATTTATTTTTTTCTTTTCATCAAAAAAAAGCATTTAAATATTGAAACTGATCTCTATTTTTAATTCTAATTTTATCTTCTCATTTAACTAACTTATTTAAAGAAAGTAATATATCTAAATTTTCACAAATTTTAGTAATTGAATTTATATAAGAAATTACATTACTTTTTAATTCTACAATATCATTTCTACTTATTTTACTTCAAACATTTAATTGTTTTAATATTTTTCTATCAGTTTCATAAATCTTTTGATGCAAATATTCAAAAGTATCTAATAAATTAAATATTAAATTAAATATTCTTTTAAAGTATTCATAAACACTTAAATATTCATAAACATTATCATTATTATCAACTAAAATAATAAATATAGAAATTCATATTTTTCTTTTATATAAATCTAAATAATAACTCTTATATAAATAACTAGATAAATTTCATCTAGTTAATTCATATCAAGTTTGTATTAAATTTTTATGTAATTCTTTATCATTAAAAAAATTAGATTTTTCTAATTTAAAATTTTTCCTATCTTCTAACCATATATTTTTATCAATTACCTTTATATAAGTAATTTCAGTTAAGTTTCTCATTTTTTATTTTTAATAATACTCCTCCTATTCCTATTCTATAAACTAATACCTTATACCAAATCCCCTATTCAACTTCTTATCCAAAGCATACAAAAT
>CAZJHB010000042.1:0-8947 GCA_964545685.1 uncultured Candidatus Peribacteria bacterium
AATAGTAATTCAAAAGAAAAATAAAATATCATTTATATAATCAGTAAAACTATATCTTATTGATTTAAATAATATAAAAGTTTGTTCTCAATTATTTATATCAAATTTTTTAATTAAAAAACTAGATTTTTGTTTAATTTTATAAAAAGAATCATTATTATATATATCAATAACTAAATTTGCTTCAATATTATCTCTTACATTACTTGAAAGAATTTTTTTATTTTTATTTATTAAGATATAATTAATAAATCATTTTGGATCAATTTTATTTACTTTAATTTCATTTGAGATGCTTTGTATAAAAATTTTTTCATTTATTTTGTATTGTAAATTTATAATATCATCTATATTGATTTCTCATTTTTCAATCATAAAAATTATACGTTGAAAATCAATTCTTTCATTTCTAATTTCTTTAAAATATTTTGTAGTCAAAAAACTTACTCAAAATAATAAAATAATGAGTAAAATAGAAAAATAAAATATAATAAGAAGTTTTTTCTTAGTTTTGTTTAAATTAGTATTCATTATTATCTAATTAAAAATCAAAATCCTTTTTTTGTTTCTATTAATTGTTTTCATAATTTTTTTCTAAGGTATCAGATATAAACATCTATTGTTTTAGAGAACATAAAATCTACATCAAATTCTCCCCATACTTTTTCATAAATTTGTCTACGTGATAATGCTGTTCATTTGTTTTGAGCTAAATATTTAAATAATTCATATTCAAGAGTTGATAATTTTATTAACTTTCATCATTTTCTAACTTCAACTTTTTTAAGATCTAGTTCAATATCCCCTACTTTTATCATAGTATTACTTCTATTAACCATTTTTCTTCTTATTATAGCATTCATTCTAGCTAATAATTCAGTATATTCAAAAGGTTTTACTAAATAATCATCAGCTCATAAATCAAGTCAATTTACTATATCATTATTAGTTCACATTGAAGTTAGCATAATTATAGAAACATCTTTTTCTTTCTCTCTTAATTTTTTACAAATTTCAAGTCAATTAATTCAAGGCAAATTAATATCTAAAATTATTACATCATAATACTTATTAAGAGCTTTATTTAATCATTCTTCTCATGTTAAAGCAGCTTCAGCAAAAATATCTTTCATTGATAAATATCTAACTAAATTTCTTGATAATATTTCATTATCTTCAATAACTAATACTCTCATAATTTATTATAATTTAGTAATATTTTTATTATATATAAATAATTTTAAAAATAAAGTTTAAGAAGTGTTTAAGAAAAATAATTTGACTTTTTTATAAAAATGAAGTATACTTTTACATACTGTATACTTTTGTATACATTTTTAGAAATAATTTATAATAATTTATGTAATTATGAATAATATAAATTTAAAAATATATGGTGTAACTACAGTTGGACCTAAAGGTCAAGTAATAATACCAAAAGAAGCAAGAAGAGATGTTGATATTGAAGTTTGAGATATATTAAATGTAGTTAATATTGATGAAGTTGCTTTTTGAATTTGAAAAGGTAAATCAGTTAAATGTGCTGAAAAAAAATTTAATAAATTGACTATAAAAAATTATTGAAAAGTTAATATATGAACAAAATATCAATTTGTAATACCCTCTGTATTAAGAAAATTGTTAAATATAGATATAAAAGATAATTTAATTATTGTTTGATCATTTAATAAATGATTATGATTTATAAAAAATGATAATATAAATTTTTTAATTGAATATCTAAAAGAAAGTTTAAATTCTAAATAAAAAAATATGAAAAAAATGTTCCTTGTTTTATTGCTAATATTATTAATAAGTTCATGTTCTATGAATACAACTTTAGATTATGAAAATAAAGAAGTTATTGAGCAAAATTCAAGTATTGTAAGTATATCAGATGATACTATTGAATATATAGTTTGATCAAAAGAAAATAATTTTATTAATATATATTGAAATGTTGTTAATAATAATTTAAAAGAAATTTCATCAAATATTGCTGGAAAAGTAACTTATTTATCATGTGATGTTTGAGATCAAGTTAATAACAATACCGTTATAGCAAAAATATCACCAGATACAGCAAGTTTAAGTTATAAGAATAATTTAATTCAATTAAATTCATTAAAACAACAATTAACTAATTTAAATGATATTAGAAAAACCACTATTTCAAATTATGAAAGTCAAGAAAAGCAGATAAATTTACAATTAGAAGAATTAAATAATCAAATTAATAAGGTTAATAGTACAATTTGAAATAATAATAATGAATGATTAAAAAATCAACAAAAGATAATTAATGATTCAATTGAATTATTAAAACAAAATCAAAAAAGTTCATTAAAGTCAATTGATGATTCAATTATAAACTTAAAAATTACTTCTTATAATACTTTTCAAACTACTATTAAAAGAATAGATGAAGTATTTTGAATAACTATTAAAAACAAAAATTTAAATAATGAATTTGAAGACTATTTATGAGCTAAAGATACTACCACAACTAACAAAATTAGTTCAGAATTAAAAATTGAAATAAATGATTTTGAAAGTTATTATGATTTTTTAGGTATGTCAAATAATGAATTATCTATTAAAATGAATAATTTTTCTGAGTTATTAAAAAATGTTTCAAAAGTAATTGATAATTCAGTAAGTTCAGTTTGAACATTTGATCAAACAACTATAACTTCTTTATATAATGAATTTATTTGATATTCAGATTGAATTATACAATTAAAAACTAATTTGGATAATCTTATAAATAGTAAGGAAAGTACTAAATTATCTTTTGAAACACAAATAAAAGAATTAGAATCTTCTATAACACAATTAGATACTCAAAATACATCATTAAATACTAATATAAATACAATAAATAATAACAAAAAAACTTTGGAAGAACAATTATTATCATTAAGTGATTCTAAAAAATCAAGTTTAAAACAAATTGATAATCAAGTTTTATCAATAGAACAAGCTATATGACAAATTAATGTAAGTCTATCTTCAGAAACAATTTATGCTTGAATTAATTGAACTGTAAAAATGAAAAAAGCTCAAATAAATAATAATATTAATATTTGAACTAGTTTATGTACTATTTTACCAGAAACTAATTCATTAAAATTAGAAATATATTCTCCTCAAAAATTAGATATATGACAAAAATTTAATTATTATAAAGATAATAAATTAATTTGAGAATGAGAAATTTCTTCAGAATACCCTTCTATAAACTCTACTACACAAAATTATACCTATCAAGGTAATATATCTTTTACTAATTTAAAAGAATGAGACTACTTAGATATCAAAGTTTTAAGCCAATCAAGTGCAGACGAAGTCTGGATACCTATAAATTATCTACAACCAAAATTGAATTGATATTATGTAAGAGTAAAAAAATGAGAAGAAATAAATTTAGTTAAAGTAGAAGTTTGAAATATGAATAATTGAGAAATTTTAATCAATTCATGAATTGACGTTTGAGATATTTTAGTACAATAATTTTATAAATATGTTAGTTAATTTAATAATTAAAAATAAAACTTTTTTATGGCTTATAATTTTTTTATGATTTATAGCTTGATTTTTAAGTTTTTTAAATATTCCAAAAGAAGATAATCCATCAACAAATTTGCCTATGTTTGTTGTTAGTACTATATCATATTGAGTAGATTCTGAAACTATAGAAAAACAAATAACAAAAAAATTAGAAGATGAAATCAAATCAATTGATTTGATTGATAAAATAGAGTCTGTATCTAGTTTTAATGTTTCAACTTTGATTATTACATTTAAAGATAATAAAGATATTATTGAATGAACAAATGATTTAAAAGATGCTATTGATAAAGTAAAATCTAATTTTCCTGATTGAACAATTGATCCCTATATAAGACAAGTTAATCCAGATGATACTCCCGTTTATTCCCTATCTGTTATATGAAATTATGTTTCAAAGATTTTATATGAAAAAACTAGAGATTTAGAAGATAATTTAACTTCTATTTCCTGAGTATCTGAAATTCTGATTACTTGAAAACCTGATAAAAAAATAAATATTTATCTGGATTATGAAAAATTAAATAAGTATTGAATAGATGTAGCTTATATTTCAAATACATTATCAAATGCATTTATAAAAACTTCTGTTGATAAAAAAACAATAAATTGAAGTTTGTATAGTTATGAAATTACAACTTATAATAATGATGTTGAAGATATTATAGAAAGAACAAAAAATATTGATATTGTAAATATAAATTCTCAAAGTATAAAAATTTGAGATTTAGCAAATATTTATTATGAAGAATTATCAACAAGAGAAAAATCTTATCTTTTAATTAATTGAGAGTTAAAAAATTCTATTTCTTTTGATATAAAAGCTGCACCTTGAACAGATATAGAACAATTAATAAATGAAATTGAAACTATTACTAATGAATTTGCAACACAACATTCTGATTTAGAAGTTTATGAAACTTATTCAAATCTAGTAAAAATTGAAGAAACTTTTTATACTTTTGTGTCTAATTTTCGGCAAACTTGATTATTTGTAATGTTAATATTATTTTTGTTTATTTGAATTAGAACATCTTTGTGAGTTACAATTACTTTTCCATTAGTATATTTGATGACTTTTATATATTTACAAGTTATGGGATATACTTTTAATAAAATTGTATCTTTTGGTTTGATTCTTACACTTTGAATAATGGTAGATAATTTAATCGTTATAACTGAGTGAATAATAAATGAAATAAATAATTGAATTTGAAATTTTTGGGAAGATGTACGAATTGCATTTAAAAAATATTTGTGGGCAATTATTGCTTGAACACTTACAACCGTACTAATGTTTTTACCAATCAAATTTTTACTTACTTGAACAGTGTGACAATTTATTGGTCCATTAAGTGTAACTATTGCTTGAACTTTGTTTGTATCATTATTTGTATCAATTTTTGTTCTTCCAATAATTCTTTGAAAAACTTTACCTAATAATACTACAAATACTTCATGATTATTAGAAAAACCTTTAAATAAAATATGAAAGTTTTTTAGTCATTTTACAAAATTTATAATAAAAAATAAATTTCAATCTGTTTGAATTGTATTGGTTTTTTGGTTGTGATTATTTTTTTCTTTTTATTTAGTTGCAGTATGAGTAATTAAGACAGATTTTATGCCTTCAATGGATGGTGATAATATATGGGTAAATGTTAAATATCCTATGTGATATACTATTGAACAAAATCAAGAAATTACAAATGATATTTTAAATGATATAGATGAATTTTTTATACAAAATTATGATTGATATATAGAATTTATTTGAGTTAATATATGAAATATCTATAATACAAGTCCAATAACATGAGCAGCTAATACTACAGCTGATAATCAAGCTTATTTAAATATAAAATTAACTGATTGAGATTCTAGAGAAATTGAATCATATGTGATAGCAGAAAATTTAACAGATTTTATTAATAACACTATAAAAGAAAAATTCCCTATGTTAACAGATATTTTTACAGTATCTTGAGTTAGTATGAGTTGATGAAAAGATGTGTGATTTTATATTATTTGAGATGATACAATTGAAATATCAAATTATATTGATAGTATTTTTTCTAAAATAGAAGAAATTGATTGAGTTTTTAATGTGACAAAAAGTTTAGAATATACAAATTGAAAAATAAAATATTTAATAGATTATAATAAAGCATCAAGAAATTGAATGTCCTTATCATCAGCTATCTACTTATTTACTTCTATTAAAAATTCATCTTATATTCCCAATGGATTAATTTTGAATACTTTTAATGAAATATGAGAAGAACCAATTGATATGGTTTTATATACAAATTATGATAATAATGTTGAAAATGTGAAAATATGAGATAATTTTATTTCAAAAATTACAGAAGAAAGAAATATAGAATCAGAATTTAAAAATATACAACATATAGATTGAGAGATTTCAGTTATGATAGAAGCTGATAAAAGATCGGATGTAGCATTATGAAGTATAACTTCAGAAATTGATAAAATAATAGAAAAAAATCCATTACCAGATGGTTTAGAATTTAGGTATAATGCTTCTATTGAAAGTGAAAGTCAATCAAAGATTGATTTATGAAAAGCATTTTGAATTTGAGCAATTCTTATGTTTATGATATTAATTTTAAAATATAATAATTTTATATATCCTATTATTATTTTTACCTCTACTTTGTTATCATTAATTTGAATAATTTTTTCACTTATATTAGCATGATTACCTTTGAGCTTCCCTGCTCAAATATGACTTTTTTGAGTAATATGAGTTTGAGTAAATAATTCTATATTGTTTATTGATTCTTATTTATCTAAAAAAAGAAAAAATATAGTAAAAGATTTAGTTCAAACTATAAGAGATAGATTTAACGCAATATTTCTTACAACATCTACAACTATTGCTGGTTTAGTTACTTTAGCTGTTAAAGATGAATTATGGTGAAGTCTTGCTATTGCTTTTATTTGAGGTTTGATATTAAATGTATTTATAACATTGATTTATATTCCTAGTTTACTATCATTAGAGAAATCTAGAAAAAAGATTAAAAATTAACTAAATCTATTTAATAAAAAAGAATTAATTATTCGTTTCAATAAAATTTTATATAACGTAAAGTATACCAATTTCAATCTCATCATTCATAAATTATTAATTTATAAAAATTATAAGATGTTGTATTGTTAAAATTAAATAAAAAATGATATGTTGTTCAATCATTTTCAAAATTTGATCAAATATTTCTATTAATGTAAAGCTCAGCTTATCTGCTCTTCCTTTAGCGTGGATTTGTTTATTTTTTGCATATTATAATATATATTTAAAAATTAATCAAAAATACAAATTAATTATTTTCTCTACACAAACTTGTACCTGGTATATAAGTATCTCAAGCTTCACAAAACATATTACTATTACATTCTGTCATTGTTTGTGCTCAACAAGTATCTACAATTCAATCTTGAAATGATTGTAGGGCAGCCACTTCTCACATATCATCAATTGCATCAGACCGATATAGTAATCAAGAAGTTTTACCACATCTTTCATGGTAATTATTAAACCGATCAACAACAGTCTGATAATATCAAGATGAATTTTCACAATCTAATAATGGATCTGTAGGATACATATCACAATTGGCTCATGTATATGGAGCTATACAACTATATCAACAATCTGAAGCATTTTGAGTATAAGCTTGGTTTACTTCAGTTGGATTTCAAGTTACATAATTAATATGACCATTATCTTCTGGTTTTGTTGTTTGGTCACAAGTATGTGTTGATTCTTCACTACAAGAACCTCTTGTTATAATTACTCATTCATCAAAAGAATAATCTTCATTATAAGTACATCATATTCATAATGTTACATAATTAATATTATTATTTACAAATGAATGAAATCAAATATTTGATACATTATTAGGTATACATATATTACCTAAATTATTATTATTAAAAACATTATCTTCTAAAGTTGTTATTCATGCTCAGATATGTAAAGTAGATATGTTATTATATGAAAAAGCAGAACCTCAAATTGTAGTCACATTATTAGGTATATTTAAAGATGTTAGTTTATTACCATTAAATACACCATATCATATATTTGTTAAAGAATTTCATAAGGTAAGTTCTTCAAGACTTCATCTAAAAGCATTTCAAAATTCAGTTTGAGTAATAGAAGTTATTCAATTTCAAGTAGATAAATTTTTTATTTTATTCCGTTTGAATACATCTTCTCAAAGACTAGTTAATCAATTTCATAATATTACATTATTAAAATATGTTCAATTAAAACTTTCATTTCTTCCAAAAGCTCTGTCTTCAATTGTTTTTACACTATCAGGAATAATTAATTCTTCAGTTCATATATTATAAAAAGCCATATATCAAATACTTGTTAGATTTTCTGATAATGATAAACTAGATAAATTTTCTATTGCCAAACTAAATGTACTATTTTTAATTGTTATTACATTATTAGGAATAATTAAACTTGTCAAACTGTTATCATAAAATACATTGTTTTCTAAAGTAGTTATTCAAGATCAGATGTGTAAAGTTTCTATATTATTAGAAGCAAAAGCTGATTCTCAAATTGTTGTTATATTATCAGGTATATTTAAAGATGTTAGTTTATTACCATTAAATACACCATATCATATATTTGTTAAAGAATTTCATAAGGTAAGTTCTTCAAGACTTCATCTAAAAGCATTTGCAAATTGAGTATTATTAATAGATGTTAATCAATTTCATATATCTAATTTTTTTATTTTATTCCGTTTAAATGCTTCATCTCAAAGACTTGTTAATCAATCTCATAATGTTACATTATTAAAATATGTTCAATAAAAGCTACTATTTCTTGCAAAGGCTCTGAATCAAATACTTTCAACACTATCAGGAATAACTAAATTTTCGAATCATATATTATAAAAACCCCGATTTCAAATATTTTTTAGATTATTTGAAAGAATTACATTATCTAAATGCTCCCATTTAAGAGAAAAAGCATTGTTTCAGATGCTAGTAATTGGTTTTGAATTATATGTATCAGGAATTACTAAACTAGTAATTCATGGACATAAAGTAGTATTAAATCAAGTTATTTCATATTCGCTATTGCTATTAATTAGAGCAAAAGTGAAACAACTATCTTCCGTATAAGTTATATCACAATCATTACCAAACCATCATTCTACACAAGTATATCAACAGTTTTCAGCATCTTTTATATATATTTGGTTTTCATCTATTGGAGTACCAGTTATATATGTATAGTGTCACCCATTAGTAGGTTTTGTTGATGGATCACAATAATAATTATCATCAGTTGGCTGAGTAATATTGAGAATTGTTGTGTTAA
>CAZJHB010000043.1:0-8750 GCA_964545685.1 uncultured Candidatus Peribacteria bacterium
TCTTTCAAATAATCATTTTCAGAGAATAAAAGTTTTCAGGTTTTCATATTTTTATCTAAATCAACTAGATTGACATAAATCTTTTTAAGCTCATTATAATTTATTTTGTATTGTTTAGTTATTAAAAATCATCTATTCCCTAATTTTAGTTTATTAGATATTTGAGATACTGGAATTCATAATTGTTTATATTTAAGTATATATAAGTTTGTTCTTAAATTAGACACCAACATATTATAAAATAAATATATATTTACTTGAGTTAATAGATTATTCATTGTATCTATTAATAATTTTGAATTTTTATTAAGTACACAATCAATTATTTGAAAAATACTCTCATCTAGTTCGGGAAAAATATTTTCAATAATATCTTTTTTTTCTATATAATCTTTTGTAATTAATAATTTATCTATTTCTTGTTCTATTTTTGCAAGATTTTCTGCTTTGTATCTTACAATTTCTTGAATAGCATCTTTTGCTATACAATTTGGGTATTTTTTCTCTATATAATTTTCTAAAGAATAAGTATCTTTGATTGAAAATTCTTTTACAGTAGCCTCTTTTTTTAATGTTTTATATTTTTTACTTCTTTTGTCAGGATTATCTTCATAAAAAATAATTATATTATCTTCTGGAATCTTATCTAAATATCATAGAATAAAATTAACTGCTTCATCTTCTTTTTTATTCTTGGTCAATTGTATTATTACTAATTTTTTCTCACTCAAAAAACTATTAGCAGACAATAATTCTACCATATGATTTTTTTCAATTTCTTCAATACTAGTAATTTTAGTAAAGTTAAAATCTCAGTATTTTTTAATAAACTGATTTTTCCAAGCATTAAGATTATCATCAATTAATTTTGGAGAATTTCATGTAAAGTAGTATAGCATGGGGATTTTTTTAGTTTTTAAATATTTTATTTATCAAATCATCATATGTATGGATTACATCATATTTTATATCAGAATTATTTAATGCTTCAAAGTGTTTTCTTGCGTAATTTATTTTTAAGCTTTCGTTTCATTTCAAATCTAATGAACTCATACTTCCCTTAGTTTCAGCAATAAAATATATATATTTTACATCTTTTGAATCAAAAACAATTGCCCAATCAGGATTATATTCTCATACAGGAGTTGGTATTTTGAATCAAGAAGGTAGTTTTGCATATACAGATATATTTCAGCTTTCTAATTCTCAAGCGAATAATCTTTCTGTTTTCGAATCAGTTTTTACATAATCATATATGTGTTTTTCTACTTCTAAAATATTTTCTTTTAAAGATCATTTAAAATTATTGATTGTAAAAATATCTGTATCATATACTTGTGTAGTTTTAGAATATGTAACATTTTTGATTAATGTAGTTGCTTTTTGTTCATTAATTAATCAAATGACTTTTGATATAAAACTTTCAGGATTGTACTTAAATTGCATAAATTTTTCAGCATGAATTCAAGTAAGAATTTTTATAATAGTTTTTCTTGTCAAATTAGTTCATTTAGTTAATTCAGATATTAAGTCATATTTAATTGTTCATAAAATATTTTCTGTTTTTTCAACTTGTTTACTTAATCTTTTTATACTAGTTCATTCCTTTACGCTATTTTTATCTATATAATCTTTTTGTGAACCTGTTGTTATATTTACTATTATTTTTTTTACTTCTAATTTAGTATTTATATGTTCAATACTATTTTTTATTAATTCTTTAGTATCAAAATCTACCTCATATGTTGTCTTTATATTAATCTTATTCCATAATTCTTGAAATTCTTTTTTAGAAAAATTACTATTAGGTTTTAATATGGCTTCATTTATATTTTCTTCTTTTTCATTATTAGTAAGTTTAAGATTATTTGTAAGATATACTCATTGTATCATTTCAATAAGTTCATTTTTATAATCTTTTAATTCATCCATAACTTCAAATTCATCCTTTTCAATATCTAAGATTAATTTGTCTGTAACTTTTAATTCTTTATCTAAATATCATGCTATTCTGAATTCTGTTATTAAATTAGTTGCAGTAGTATCGTCAAAAATAAATTTTTCTCAATCTTTATTTTTGAGAATTTTATTTTTAATAACGTCAACAGTAAATTTAGTAGGTCTATCTGATAATGATTCTAAAATTTCATTTTGTAATTCACGTGCAAAATTATCATAGCTTTCTGATGCAATAACCGTTAGAGTGTTGAAGTCAAAAAATTGGCTTTCAAGAGTTAATAAATCCATTCTTTCTCCATCTTGATTAACACAAATTCTTAATCATCTTCAGATTTCTTGTCTTTTACTGATTGTTGATTGACTATGCTTTAAAGTACATATTTGAAATACATTAGGGTTATCCCATCATTCTCTAAGTGCAGAATGAGAAAATATAAATCTTGTTGATTCTGAAAAACTAAGTAATTTTTCTTTATTTTTCATTATTAGATCATATGCATTTTGATCATCACTTCATTCTTGTCATCTTTTTTCTTTTGAATCAATAAATTTTCATTTTTTATCAATAGAGAAATATCATTTATGTATTTTTTCTACAGAATGATTTTTTAGATAATTATTGTAATCTTCATCAAATAAATCTAATTGAGAAATTGCTAACTTATATTCTTCTTCAAATATTTGTTCATATTCTCATTTTATTTGGTTTCATTTTTCATCATAATTTCTATATTTTGCTACCTCATCAATAAAAAATAATGATAATACTTTTATTCAGTTTTTATACATCAATTTTTCTTTATCTAAATGAGATTTAATAGTTTCTCTAATTTGAATTCTTCTTACATGTTTTTCATCTACATCTCACAATGTTTGTCATACTGATAATTCTATTCAATTTACAAAAGATATTTTATTTGTAAGTCAATTTATTTCTTTTATTATATATCAATCTTTATATTGAAGTAATTCATTAGATAAAGGATATAAATCATCTTTTTCTTTGAATTTTCTTATTATTTTTTTTATTCAATTTGCTTGTTTTACTTCAAATTCAATATTAACTGTAGGATGTCATTTAGGATAAATATTAATTTTATCTAAAAATAAATAACTATTTGTTCAACTATTTCAAATTACTTCTATTCATTTTACATTTATTTTTTTAACTAATTTTTTATTAAATGCATCAATAGCATCAAGTCTATATATTTTATTAAAATCTTTTTTATGTGTAGCTGAATATCTTAATATAAATAAAGGATTAAATTCATGAAGTGTTTTTTCAGCTATATTTCAAAATCTTTGTGGTTCATCAACAATTAAAATTGGTCTTGCTCTTTTTATAATATCTATAGGTTTTTGAGAATTTAAATTATCTAATTTTTGATATATTTTTCTTGATTCTTTACTTTTTGTAGCAAAAGCTTGATAATTCATGATTATTACTTCTATATTAGAAGTATTAGCAAAATTTTTTATATTTGTAAGATTTGATTTATTTTTTGTGTCGTAAACTGTAAATCTAATTTTTTTACCATAGATTTCTTGAAAATGTTCTGATGTTATTTGTAGAGATTTGTGTACTCATTCTCTTATTGCTACTGATGGAACCATAATAATAAATTTACTCCAACCATATTGTTTATTTAATTCAAACATAGTTTTAGTATAAACATAAGTTTTTCATGTTCATGTTTCCATTTCAATAGTAAAATTCATTCATTCAAGCTTTTTTGATCTCGGTAAATCTTGGTCTTTTTGTATTTCTCTAATATTTTGCAATAATTTATCTTCAGTTATTTCTAACTTTTTATTTGAAAAGATTTCATCTATTTCTACCCTTTTCCCTAACAAATTATCGTCTATAATTCTTCTATCTGCTATATCTTTTCTATATCATTTTGTTTGCCCAATAAAACAATCTACTACTGCATTTGTAGCATCACTTTGATAGGCTTGTTGTTTAAATTTAAGTTTCACTTTTGTTGGTTTAAATTATAATTTTTTATTTAATTTTATTCTCTATTTCTTTTAATTCTATAAATTCATTTTCGTCTTCTTTTAATAAATCCTCTTTTTTTCTTTTTTTATCGAAATTTTCATAAATTTTTTTTACTTTCTTTTTCATTTCTTTATTTGAAATATTTCATTTTCAATTTAGTAATTGTTTATCATGATAAACAATTAATGAATCAATATTTTCTTTCCAGAATTTCAAAGTAATATCTTCTTGTTTTTTTACTTTAAATTCAGCTGTTTCTAAAAATATTGTTACAAATCTATTTAAATCATCAATTTCATCTTTTGTTAGGTAATTTTTTGCAATATAAATATCCTGTTTTCTTACAATTTTTCATTTCCAACTTGTTAGATTCATATTCTGAGAATTTTCATCTGCCTTACTTATTATAATTTCTGCTGCTGTTTTTCAAGTAATTGCATATAAGATTTTATTTTGAACCTCAGCAAAAAACATTTCAGTAGCTTTATCAGTTTTATCATAATCACTACTCAATTTAAATAAATCTTTTATTTTTTGATAAAATCTCTTTTCAGAAGATCTTATATCTCTAATTCTAGCTAATAATTCATCAAAATAATCAGCTCTTCATTTTGGATTTTTTAATCTATCATCATCTATAATAAAACCTTTTATCATATATTCTTCTAAATTTTCAATAGCCCATTTTCTAAATTGTATTCATCTAAAACTTTTAACTCTAAATCAAATTGCTAAAATCATTTTTAAAGAATAAAATGTAACATTATATTTTTTTCAATCTAAAGCAGTTGTTAAGTAATCCTTAATAACTGCTTTTTGGTTTAATTCTCATTCTTTAAAAATATTTTTTATGTGCATACTTATGTTTGGAACAGAGGTGTCAAAAAGTTCTGCTATTTGATTTTGACTCATCCAAATATCTCAATTTCTAGCATACAAAGCAACAGAAGTTTTTCAATCATCTGTATTATAAATTATAATATTATCTTTTATTTTCATAATTCTATATTAAATTACACTAATCTGAGTACTAGGACTCAATCTTTTCATTCTCGTCTCAAAATTTATCCTATCTTTATCATCTTTAAAACTACTACCTGCAATATCTTTTCTATATCATTTTTTTGCATTTATTTTGTACCATTTCCATTTATTTCAACTTCATTTAGATTTAATGTTTTATTTTTAGTTAAACTTTAATTATTATTTAAATCTTTAACTTTATTATATAAATTTTTTAATTCTATAATATCCATATCTAATATTGGTTCATACATAAAAGAATTTAAATGAATATTTTCTGGTGTCATAATATTTACACTTTCAAGAATCTTAATTTTTGACGAATCTCAAATTTGTTTATAACCTTTAAATAATTCTGTGGTTTGATTTCAATTTCCATTTATATAAGTTAAAAATGTACTTTGATTTCAATTTTGTGGAGTTTTACTTCTTCATATTCATTCAAACCAACTAAAATTAAAATTAGATCAAGAAATTTTATCTTTCATAAACCTTTCTGATTCTAATCTGATAGCAATAGCCAAAATAATCTTATTCTCTAATTTTATATCGGTATCAGATATATAATTGTCTGCAATATCTATTATCAAATCATAAACTTTATCATTATCAATCAAACTTGTATCAAAATTATCTTTTCAAATATATTCTTTATATACTTTTTTTAAATTTCAAAATGTTATATTTCAAGTTTCATTTTTTAAATGACAAAGATTAGTTAGAAAAATAAAATCTTCATTTATTGAAGAAAAATCATTTACTCGTTTATCCACTCAATATTCAATTATATTCCTTACAAATGGAATAAGTGCTATTATATGTTTTTTAGCATCTAATGAAGTATACTGAATACCATATCTACTTCTAGATAATAATATATTTTTCCATGTTTCAAAGGGATTTCATTGATATTCTTCTTTTTCTATTTTTATTTCATCTGAAATAGTTTTTATAACATGAAATTTATTTTTTCTAGACATACTTATTCTACTAGATATGGTTCTATAAAAATCAAAATTATGCGAAAGAATAACCATTTTAAAATTATCTATTTCAGAATTTTCTCTTAAATATTCAATAATTGCATACTTATTTTTATAATCAAATGAATCAGCTATATCATCAATTATTAATAGTTTTGAAAAATCTGAATTTATAGATATTTCATTCTTAAATTTTTCTATATCAAAAATTATATTTAATAAATATAATGCTCTTTTTTCTCATTGACTTAAAATATCTTTTCAATCTAAATCAGGTCTATTAAAATTTTTCCAATTATCTGGACTTAAATTTTCAAAATCTCAATCTTTACAAAAATTAAAAATAATTTTAGGTTTATTCTCACCTATGATAGAACTTTTTAAGTTTTCTATATCCATTTTAAAAGGTAAACTAAATCTAGAATTAAAAATATCTATCGATTTTTTCCACAAAGTATCATCAATATTTAATTCATCAATCTCTTCTTTTAATTCATTATACTTATCTTTTAATTCATTTAATTTTTCTTCTTCATTTTTAAAATATGATAACCATAAATTTTTTCTAAATTTTTCAATATTAATTAACTTTAATTCTCTAATTATATCAGGATTATTTTCAATAATATCTTTAAGTTTTATTCATCAAACATCTTGAAAAAGTTTTTCTAATTTTTTAAATTCAGTAGTATTTTGTAATTCATCTTCTATTTCCTTAATTTTATTATCTAATTCTCAAATATTTTCAATATTAATATTTCAATCAAAAATAATTTTATTATTTTTAACAAAAAAATTGTTAGATTTAATTTTTTTATGTAAATCTTTTAATTTTCATAATGTAAATTTTCATTTTTCTAAAAATGAAAATTCTTCTTTTCAATATATTTCATCACTTTTATCTAAAAATTCTTGTATATTATTTTGGAATTCATTTGTTTTAATTTTTTTTAAAATAGAATCTGAAAAAATTGAATTATATTCTATTAAGGAAAAATTATTACTTATACTTGTAAAATTTATATCATCTAAAATTTGTAAAAAGCTTTTATTATTTTTAGAAAAATCCTTTAAAATTTGTGGTTCTAATTCAAAAATTTCTTTTCATCAACTTGTTTTTGAAATTTTTAAACCTGATTTAGTAACCAATGTTTTTAAAAAATTATTTTTAAGGACTAAAACTTTTCATAGTTTTTCTTTTAATTCGTTATTAATCAATAATGAAGAAACACTATCAGATTCATATGAATTTTCAAAAGATTTTATTACAAAAATATCATCTTTATTTATATTTTTTCAATCAATTTTTATATCTTTAACAACTGGTTCACATCAAAAAATTTCATCACATATTTCATTTTCTTTTCATTCTTGTAATTTTTTAAAAGTTTTTGCAAAAGAAGTTTTCATACTTCAATTTTTTGCATAAATCAGGTTTACATTACTGTTCTCAAAAGAAAATTCATGTGATAAAGATTTTATTCAATAACAATTTCTCAATTCTATATTTAATTTTTGCATCTATCTTAAATTAACAATTATAAATAATATTTTTTTTATCATACATAATTTATGTATTTTAACTAAATTAAATTACACTAATTTTATTTAATTTTTCATAATAAATAATCAGCTTTTCATCAAAAAGTTTTTCATCATTTCAATCTATCATCATCCAATACATATCATTGTGATATATATTGTTCTATTATTTTATTTGCCCAAGTTCTAAAACTTATGGCTTTAGTTGAATTTACTTTAAATCAAACTGCTATAATAACTTGTAAATTATAGTAGTTTTTAGGCTTTTTAAAAGTTTTTTCGGTAGTATTTTCGGGATTTCCGAATTTACTATCATTTTGCCTTGTTTTAGCTTCTTGTAGTTCTCAATCTTTATATATTTTTTTTATATGTTCAGAAATTGTACTATTAGCTTTTCAATATAGTTTTCCTATTTGGCTTTGTGTCATCCAAATAGTATCATTAAAGAACATTATTTCTTCAAGAATAGTATTCGTTGATGGATCATGATATTCAACTTTAATTATTTTAGTCATCTTGTTTAATTATAAAGTATAAATTATGAGTGTTTTATAGTTTTATTTTCTATATTTTGCATCAGTATACTTCTATATTACACTAATCTGAGTACTTGGACTCAATCTTTTCATTCTCGTCTCAAAATTTATCCTATCTTTATCATCTTTAAAACTACTATCCTTAAATACTACTTTTACGGGTTCTAATTCAGCTATTTTATCAACTATCTCAAATTTTACATTGTCATCAAAACATGCTATAAGTAAGTTTTCTTGCACAATATATACTTGATTTCAATTTATATCTTTTGTTTCAATAGATAAATCAAGAGTCAATCATAAATCTAACATAACTTGAGCTAATAAATCATCACTATTTCTATCTTCTTTTATATTACTTTCTAGGTTAAATAAATCTTGTTGTCATAATTCTGCTGGATGATAAAACACATCCTTCATATTACTACTATCAATTCTAAAAACTCTAAATCAAATATCCAAAGGAGTTTCTCTTTCTGCTAATTTTTCCTTATTCTCCTCTAATATCTTCTTCCCTGCTCTCCTTATTCTCTCTTTTCAAATCTCACAAATATTTTTATATCCAGCCTTATATGCCTCAGATTTTTCATCTGTCTCTTCAGGAATTTGCACCATAATAAACTTCCTATTTCATCCGTCTTCTGCATTTAATTGCATAGTTGCGTGGGCTGTTGTGGATGATCATGAGAAGAAATCTAGGAT
>CAZJHB010000044.1:0-8534 GCA_964545685.1 uncultured Candidatus Peribacteria bacterium
TCTTAATCAAATAATAGAATTACTAGAAGATCCATCATTATCATTAATAGCTCAAGAGGCTATAAATAAAAAGAAAAGTATTTTTGATATGGAAGTACAAGAAAAATTAAGCTATAGTAATATAATAAATCTTTAAAACTAGTATATTTGTTTTCAAATAGCTAATTTTTATATTTAGAAATTTTTAGGGGATTTTGTGTTGACTGTCAACTTAAAATAGAAATGTCACCTTTTTTTAAAATAGAAATTATAGAATTTATATTTGACAATAAATAAGAAAAAAATAATATATATATATTAATTTTAATTTTAATTTTATGTATTTACAACTAGCTATAATAAATTATAATAAGTTATGTAAATATATTAAAATGTTTTTAAAGAAAGTAGATTATTTTATTATGAATAATAAGTTATTCATAGTAAAATATCTTTTTTTTATATTTTTTAAAATAAATAGATTCTTAAATGTACAATAATAAATTATTTATAATTTTCTCTTTTGTTACAAAAGAGAAATATTTTATTTTTTAAAAAACAAACATAATGAAATTACAAAATAAAATACAATTAAATCAACAAGCCTTTACACTTGTTGAATTGATAGTTGTAATAACAATTCTTGCAATTCTTTGAACAATAGCATTTATATCTTTACAATGATATAGTGCACAAGCTAGAGATAGTAAAAGAATTTCTGATATAGAAAATATCAAAAAATCTTTAGAGTTATTTTCTTTAAGGGCTTGACAATATCCTTTTCCAGATGGTTATTTTACTGTAAAATATGGGACACAAGATTTACGGTATCAAGGAACTATTTGAGATGAAGTAGCAACAAATTTATCAAGAAATTTAAATGAAAAACCAACAGATCCACTTACAGAATTAGAATATATTTATTCAAGAACTTATGGTTGAAATGAATATGAAGTTTTAAGTATATATGAAAGTGATTTGATAAGTTATAATGGTCAAACTAATTCTGCCCATGCAAATTATCCAAAAATAAGTGGTAATTATAATTGAGTATATGTAAAAGCTTGAAGTCATATTGTTCCCACACCAAGTATAATTAATGCAAATGTTTGGTGACCTGTGGATTTAGTTGTTACTTCAAATTATTTAGAATCAGAAATAATAACTTGATGATCTAATAACATAGCTAATGCTTGAATTGATTCTAGTACTTGATGATTATTTTGAATGACTGTAGAAGTATTTACTTGAACTTTAGATACAGATATAGGAGAAGATGATGGTGGTGGTAAAGTAAAACTAGCTGAAACATTAATTGAAGCTTATAGTTGAACAGTATTGATAGAAGAAGATTGAATATATAAAGAGATAGTAGAAACAGTCTCAGAAGATTTCGTAGAATTAATAGATGTGTTGGTGTTTGGTAATGATTCATCAAGTAGTACTAGTTGATCAAGTAGTACTACTTGATGAGGTAATACTACTACACCAACTATAACATGATGGAGAGTATTAGATGATAATTGTCATATAGAAGATATACATATTCCAGCATGATGTATTGAATGAGAAGAATGATGTCAAATATGGGCATGATGTAATTCTACTTTATGAGATTGACTTGAATGGTGAAAACAAGATGATTGAAGTGATGCAACTATATATTGTACAAATTATGATGGAGATTCTATTTCAAATGATTCATATTGTTCTATATGAAATGTTCTTATGGCAAGTAATTCAAGTGCGAAAAACTTTTTTGACTTACAACAAGATGATTGAACCAATCAATTTTTAGATTCAGAATTTGATACTATTTGGTGAAAATTATATACATGGTCAAATTCATCAAGTGCTTGTCCTACATGACGGAGTGTACCGACAGATACAGAGTGGACTACTTTAGAAAATACATTGAAAGGATCAATATGTAGAACATGAGATGGGGGCCAATGTTATGGATTATGATGGAGAAATCATCATGAAAAAACAGATACAAATAGCTTAGTAAATGCTCTAAAAATACCTTTAGCAGGTAATCGTCATAGCGATACTATGTACCTCGGTCGTGGTTACTTTACATTTTTATGGTCCAGTACACTGAGTATTACTGATTATGTGTACTGCAGGTATCTGGATCGGGATGATGCCACAGTTTATCGCGATGATTATAGTCAGTTTAAAGGTTACTCTGTTAGATGTATAAAAGATTAATCCCGCTTTAGCGGGAATATGACTCTTTGTTTTCTTTGACTTTTTTTCACTAAGTTAAACTTTTTAAAAAATTTATACATGAAAAGAAATAGTCTTGAAAAACTAAATGATTGATTTTTAAATTTGTATGCGCAATTAATTTTTAATTGAATAAATAAAAAAACATTATCAAATTATTTCATAAATATAATGTCAAATTATGCTATTGAAAAAGAAAAAGAAGAAAATGATAAAAAATTATTTTTCTGAAAAAGTTACTTTATTATCAAAGCTATTTAAATTTATTTTTTTATATAATAACCATCCAAAATAGGGATGATATAAGGTATTTCATATTTTAATTTTTTAAATTTTTTCCAATTCCAAAAAGAATCTTTAAATTTTATATTATTTTTTCAAAAAAATTAACATAGCTATCATACGTATTAATAGTACTATGAAAATTTAATTTCTCAAAATTTCAATCATATAAAATAAAATCTAATAAATCTCTTAAAAGTCATGATGTTAATAATGATATATAGAAGAATTCATCATTATTTTTTAATAAATCTGAAATATTGGTTAGATTTGAACTATGAAGTTAAAAACTATCAACTTCTCAGAAAAATCAATAAGATTGTAATATTTTTGTAATAAAATTAACAAAATCTTTTTTTTCAATTTCTTTCCATTTAAATAATTCAATATATTTATTATCTATTTTTTAAAATCAATTATAAAATTTTGAAGAAACTATTATAGAATATAAACAAAATTGATAAAAAACACTATTTCACTATAATAAATTATGTTTTCACTTTATTATTCACAATATGTTATAATTTAAATAACTTAATAAATATATATATAATGGCAGGAATAGAAAAAATAAATAAGCTTGATTATTTATATCATAAAATTATTATGAAAAAATTATATATTCTTTTTATTTTATTCTTTTTTTGAGGAATTACTTGTACATATTCTTTATATGAAGTTAATAATAATATAGATTTAGTTTTAAAAAATGAATATAAACAAGATTTTTATGAAAATTATTCTTCTATATTAGAAAAAATAAATCATTTTAAGTTAGAACAAATAATTATAAGAATAGATAATTTGTTAGAAAATATAGATTCATGAATATATTCTAATGATAAAAAGTGAAAATATATTGCAAAGTTAATTGCTCTTAGAGAAGTAATTATAGAGTCAAAGGATGAGATTATTATAAAATCTACAAAAAATATATCACATATAAAAACACCAGATTCGCTACATTCTTTATATTATAATTGATATTCAGTTTCAAATGAAGATAAAATGAATACTTTTTATGATTTAATTGAGTCTTCAGAAATTAATTCTATTACAATAGATATTAAATCAGTTTCATGATATGTCAATTTTGATATTTCTGATTATGAATATTGAAGTATTCAACCACAATCAAATAACAAAATAAAAGATATAAAAAAAATTATTGAAAAGTTACATAAAAATAATATTTATGTAATTTGAAGAATAGTAGTTTTTAAGGATAAATTATTAACACAAACAAGACCAGACTTAGCTGTAAAATGGTCTAATGATAAATCTATAGTATGGACTGATTATGATTGAAACAGCTACCTTGATCCATCATCTCGTGAAGTTTGGGATTATAATACATACATAGCTTCTGCTGCATATGAATTATGATTTGATGAAATAAACTTTGATTATATAAGATTTCCAACAGATTGATTAATAAGTAAAACTTATTATCCATTTTCATCTGAAACAATTTACTCAAATCCAAGTTGGTGAAAGATAATAATAATTGATAAATTTTCAGATTACATTATTTCAAAATTAAAGAATATCTACCCAGATATAGTTCTTTCTGCTGATGTTTTTTGATTCATTATAAATACAGATATTTTTCAAATATGACAAAACTTAGAATCATTTTTATTAAATTTTGATTATGTTTTACCTATGATTTATCCATCTCATTATTCAGCAGGGTATCTTTGATATGGTGTTCCTGATAATGTGCCAGATATTGTATTTAATCATTCTCTAAAATTATCAAATAATAGAATAGAGAAGTTGAATAATAACATTGAACAATCTATTTTATCATGAAGTATTTATAAAATAAAATGATGATTTGTTCCAGCTACTGATTTAAGTAATTTTACAAAAATAGAAAAAACCAAAATAAGACCATGGATACAAGGTTTTAATTGTAGTCGGTGTAAATGAGCTACTAAATATGATAGAACAAAATTTAGAAAACAAATAGATGCAATTTATAATTCATGACTAAAATCTCGGTGTGTTTGGAATTCATCTTCAAATTATTATTCAAGTCGGTATTGAGAATAAATAATATAATCAAAAAGTAATTTACTGAGATTGAAAAATTTTATATTTATTTTACTTGAATATTTATTAAATATTAATAATATAAAGTTATTATTATTTAATAAATATTTAAGATGAGAAAAATTTTAAGTTTAATTTTTATAACTATTTTAAGCTTTTCAAGTATTAATTTTGTTAGTTATTCTAGTTTTGAAGAAAATTATTATTGAGATGAAGAGTTTAATAAAATATTAGAAGAAAAAATAGAAAATGTTTATATATCAGATAACTTTAATCCTAGCTGGTTTTCAGGAGAAAACAAAAAAAATATAAATGATTGAAGTTGATATCCTATTTATGTAAATAATAGGTTATGATTTCAATTAACACTACCAATTTATGCGATAGAATATGAAGCGGTAATTGATGAAAGTGCTTCAAATTTAATTCATTTTAGGCAAAAATGAACAGAGCCAAATAATTATGGTTGTTATGGTAGATGGTTTTCAGTGTGAAGAATGTCATATGAAGAGTATAAATATTTTACAACTGTAGAATCAAGATGATCTTTTGCAGATTCAGATGTTATTGCTTTTTCAAACGAATATATATACTTGTTACAGGATATATTTGTTTCCCAAGAACCAAAAATTGAAAAAATAAAAATTGAAGATTTAAATTTTAAAATTATAAATTCTACTGAATTAAAATTAAAAATAGATAAAGTTTTGAAGTTATTTTTCAATAAATTAGAGCAGAAAGATAAAAATACACAAGATATAGTTTATAATGATTTTATATTAAGGATTGAAGAGTTATATAAAAAGAATTTAAATGAAAATCAAAAATTTATATTAGATTATATATTAGAAAAAGTTAATGAAAAGAAATCTAATTTAGAGTTATAATTTAATAGAGTATAAACGTTAGAACTAAATAAATTTAGATTAGAGTTTTTTAATTTGTATATTTTTTTGGAATTATTAGTAAAAATTCTAGCTAGAGTTATTGCTCATCCCCAATATAAAAACATAGTAATTTGACTAGCTTCAGGATTTCACCAAGGAGAATTTCAAATAAGGAACCATTCAATTAACATTCATATCAATCAATATAGAAAAAAAATATACAATTCTTGAAGTTTAGATTTATATATAATAGAATCTACTAATTTACTTGAAAAAAATACAAATATTATGTATAAAGAATTGAAAACTATACTTCATAAAAAATTATCTATGTCTCATCTAATTTGCACTGAAAATGCATATTCCATGATTCATAAAAATACTACTGCAACAAAAATGTATTTAAGTAATTTTAACACTATATAAAAATTATTTACTATGCTATTATTTATTATATGAAAAAATTGAATAATCAAAAAAAGAACTTTTATTAAGCAAGCTCTTTTCTATTTAGCAAAATTTATATAACTAAAATTATAATTTTTCTAAATTATATTACTTTTTTTCTTCTCTTGCTATTTCTCTTAAATCATCAAGTTCATCACGATTTCTTTCAGTTTCATTATTATCATTTAAATCTATATCATAATATTTTCAAAATTCTTTATTTTCTTCAAATTTTCAATCTTTTCAAATAACTCATAATTTCCGATTAAATAAACTGTCTTTTTTCTCAACTATTAATTCTCAATTTACTAATATTAAAGATACAGTTGTTTTAGGAGCTTTAATATATTCTAATATTATTGGATCTATTTCTTCATCTAATTTTAATCATCACACATCAAAAGTGTTTACTAATTTAGATAATGTTTCATAATCAGAACTATTATTTATAGTATATCATTTTTCAAGTGTTGTTGTTAATTGCTCTTGCATTAATGTTTTTAGTCCTTCTTTTGTTTTAGAATATATTTGATATTTTTCATTATTCATTGTTTTAACTATATCTCTAACTAAACCTATATCTCTACCATTAATTATTTTATCACTCTTCATTTCTTCAACAGAATTAATAAGTGGTTCACCTTCTAGAGTATTATCCTCATTATTTACTCATGGATTTTCAAAATTACTTACAAGTAAATTACTTAATAAACGTTTATAATTTATAAATGTATTATTCATAATATTTATATATATAAAATAAAATTTTCTCTTTTTACATAAATATTATATCATATAAATGGTAGATAATTCAAAAAATGCTAAAAAAAAATTTAAAATTACTTAATAATTTTTTCATCAATTAAATATTCATAAATATTATTAGCTATTATTTCATAACCTTCTTTATTTGGGTGTAATCAATACTTCTTATTATTTTTTTATAGATGTGACTTTTTCAGACTTTCCTTAAGCCCTTTAGTGCATTATTTGTAAAATTATTTGATTTCTAGGTAAAAATACTTAAAATATTTAAGTATTTTAGAATATAAAAATATAGAATATGATAGTTAAAGAATCTTATGTATCAATTTCTGATGTTAGAGATAAAACCAGTACTGTAATAAAATCACTAGATAAGGTGGGGACAAAAATAGTACTTTCTCAAAATAAACCAGTATGAGTTTTTTTGAGTGTGGATGCTTATAATAACTTGAAAAAAACATCTTTTTTAAAAGAAAAAGCAACTGAAGATGATATAAATGCTTATAAAAAAAGTTCACATTGAAAGGATGGAGTAGAGGCATTTAGTTTTTTAAATTCATTAAAATAATATGTATAGAATTATACTTGAAAAACCAGTTAGAAAGTTTTTAGAAAAACATAAATGAGAACCTATTTTTAAACAATTTGAAAAATCATTACTTTTTTTATCAAATGATCCATATGATAATGATTTGGATATTAGAATAATAGAATGACTACCAAATACATATTGATTGAGAATTTGAAAATATAGATTCTTATATGAAATTATAGAGGATACAATTTCAATAATATTTTTCAAAGCTTGAAGTAGATGAGATGTTTATAAAAACTTATAGTTTTACTATTTTATATTCTTTATAAAAATTAGAACTAAATTTATTTTTAAATAATGTTCAAGCATTGTAGATAAAGTCAGAATTGAAATTGAGGAATGTTATTTGTAATAAAATATTAATATCTAATATCTTTTAGAATATAATTATTATATATTAATTCTAAATATAGATCAGTATTATGTAATTCAATTTTAACTTCTCAATTCTTAATATTTTCAATTTCATCATAATCATAACTATATACTAAATCATTAATGGTATTAATATTTTTGATATTATATTTTATTCTTAAAGGTATATATTCTCAATTATATTTATAATATATTTTCAAATTTATATTTCATAAATTATACAAATAAGAGATATCTGTAAAAAAATTATTTCATAAATTTATTTCTTTTAATATTTTATTATTTATATCATTTGATTTAATCATATAATTATTAAAATTTTCACAAAATAACTTATTATTATAAAAATAAGGGTTAATTTTGTTACATAAATTTTTATTGTATTTTAAATTTCAAAAACATTGATTAATATTTATTAATAAATTAGTGTTATAACTTGAAGTTGAGTATTTACTTAACATAAAGCAAAAATTCTGATTTTCTTTTGTTAATTTTATATGTTTTAAAGTTTCTGATATACAAAATTCTGGTTTGAAATTTTTTTCTATATATTTTAAACAGATATTTGGATTATTTTTTTTGATAGCTACTTTAGATAGACATTTTGTAATATCATATTTATAGTTGTAATTTATAGTATATCCATTCATAAGTCAACAAAAATAATCTGATTTATGATATTTTGCATATAAATGTAAAATATCATTTTGAAAATATGCAGTTGCAAATGGTTTTGGAGCTATAATAATTAATAAAATATGAATAATTATTGTAGGTAATATTAAATTTGTTTTAATTTTTTTATTGATTATTATATACAATAAAGGTGTTATAAATAGGTATCATAGAATTCATATAATGAATGATAAATCAGTTCATCATTTAATTTCTTTAAAAAATATAGAAAAAAATAA
>CAZJHB010000045.1:0-8435 GCA_964545685.1 uncultured Candidatus Peribacteria bacterium
TGACTCCTGTTGAATACAGAAATTACCTTTTACTTAATAATAATTAATCCCTTTTAATATTCCATTTTTCGGGGGGCACTTCATAGATACAAATCTTTTTATTAATTTAGAGTCTAAAAACAAAAATATTAAAGTTCAAGATTTATTTGATTTACTTGATATTGAATTTTTAAATAAATTTTTACAAGTATGGCATTTAAGTGTTCAGAAAAAAATTAAAAAATCAACAGAAGTTAATTATATTAAACCATAATCAAAAGAAGAATTACGGGATTTTGTATTTAATGTATGGCAACCTACTTTAAATAAAAAAGTTTCAAAAGAAGCAAGAAAATGAAATATAAAACATAATGATATTAGTATGAGAAGAAAAAAAGTAGAATTAAAAAAAGAAATGTTTGAATGAGTTGAAAAACTTACACCTAATATATTTTCAGAAATTAAAAATATACATAATTTTTCTGGAATACTTTCAGATAATAAAATAACTAGAGAAGAAGTTGAAGAAATGATTAAAGATTATAAAAGAGAGCGTTTACTTGAGAGTATGATTAGGTAATTCAATTTTTTAAAGTTATGAAGTTCAAAAGATATATATTTATGAGATAAAATTGATAATCAAAATAATGAAGCGAATTCATATAGATATTTATGGAAATGGAAAAAACAAACTTAAACTGATACTTCTATTTCTCTATAAGCAAGATGAATAACATCTACTACAAATGATTTAATAATTTTATATAAAAAATTATTGCTATCAATTTCTTTTTATATATAATATAAAATATTTTATATATAAAAATTATAAATTAATTTTAAAAAGTATGAAAAAAAAAGTATTATTATTTTTGTTAATGTTTTTATTAGTGTCATGTTGAGAACAAGAGAATAAAAATATCAAAGCTTGAGTTGAGTTTGAAAAAACAGAGAAAAATATAACAAAAGAAGATAAGGATTTAACATGAGAGATTGAAAGTGATAATATTAGTGAAGTTAATTATAATTTATGAGAATGAAATGATAAAGATGTTGAATTAATTGATTTAAAAGAAGAAAATGTATTCTCATTATGAGAAGTAATAGATTTATGTAAATCTGAATGTTGAAAAGATTTAGATGCTTATTGTTTATGAGAAAAAAGTTTTTTAAGTAATGATAATGTAATAAGTTGAACATGTAGAATTTTTGCAAAATATAATAAATTATTTACTAAATGTAAATGATTTTGTAAAGAAATCTGAGGTAATTATATAAAATGTACAAATCTTGATTGAAGTTTAAATGAATGATGTAATTAATTAATTGGGGATCTGTAATAATAATTATAGAATTTCTTTGTTTATATAAAATATGGTTAATTTATTTTCAATGATTATATTAATCCACTTTTGAAAAATAGAATTTATGAGTATAATAGAGTTACTTAAATCTAACTCTACTTTTTTTTGGAATGGTATAAAATAAATTTTGTTAAAAATATATATAATAGAAAAAATAAACTTTTTAAATAATACCTCTCTCTTGAATTTTCTCTCCTTGACAGGAGAAAGAGGTTATTGCCATTAAGTTAAAGCCTCCTATTCCAACCTTTTTCCCCAAGGGAGAAAGGAATAGAACAGTTTTCCCTTTTTTAAGGGGAAGAGGTTAAAATCTTAACTTAATGACATTGGAGCATTTACTAAGGAAAGTATATTGACATTTAATAAAAAGTATATATAAAATATTGAAAAAATTATTTTATATATACTTTTTATTAAATATGAGCTTAATACCTATTAAATTATTTCCAGACTTTGATATATTTTGAAATGCAGATGAATTATCTAAATGATTAAGAAATGATTCAAAAAGTACAGAATCTTTTCGTAAAGCTATATGAAAATTTTTAAAAGAATTTAATAATAAATATCAAACACAAGTTGAATTTACACAAGTTTTGGATATTTATGATTGAAAAAGTGACTTAGATTTAGAACAAAATATTATTCTTTGTAAAGCATTATTGGATTTTATTCAGAATAATTGAATGGAAATTTCATTTGAAAATAAATCATGTATGCTTAAATATTCAACAATATCAATAATAAATTCAACATTAATTAATAATGAAATTTCGGAAGGAGAAAAAATAATATTTGATGAATTAACACTTACTATATTATCATTTATTCAAGAAATAAGAAAAAAATTTTCAATGATAATTGCTGATTCAATTCCTCTATATGAAGCTAATATTGATAATTATTTTACAAAAATATATTGAATTTCAACTCAAAAAGATATTTTAAATTCTAATGATTCTCAGGATAAAATAGTAAAAATAGAAGAGTGATTTTACATAAAAAGTACTATCACTGATTTTGAGTTAATTGATTTAATAAGTAATCTAAATAATCCCTTACTAAAATCATTTTTTAATTATATTTATAGTAAAATGGATGATGTTGATAAAACAACAAAAATGCATATTGATGTAGCAAATTATATTTTTGATAATTGTACTCCAAATTGAAAGCAACGTATTAGAAAAGTTATATATGATGAACAAACTTTGAGAATTGAAACAGTTTCAAAATTTAATTTTAGAAAATTAAAGAGACTTTTATTTTGAAATTCTATTAAATTAAAAGAAGATGATACAAAAAAAGAAATATATTTAGAATGAGAAGTTTTGTATTTAGGTGAGTGAGTTGAATTAAATTTAAAAGATGATGAATCATTTGAAAATTCTTTAATAAGTCTTTCTGCAGATAATGTAAGAAAATTGTTTTGATTTATCGAAAATATAGTAATATCACAAAATGCCTCGTGAAATACAACAAGTATATTAGTGTGAATATTACAAAAATCTGAAAAATCAGAAAGTAGTATTAGACAAAAAATATTAAATTTAAGAAAAAAGTGATCTAAAATACTAAAAAAATTTATAGATAATAATGTAAATGTAACGGCTTTTAGAAAATTTTTATTTGAAAATGCTTGAATTGATTTAACTCTTAATAAAAATAATTGAGTTGAAGATAGTTTTCTATTAAATAATAATTCTAGAGAAAAAAAACAGAATAAAACTTTTTATTTTATCTTTGCTAGTGAGAAGGAATATGGTAAAAAAGAATGTATAAAAATTGAATTAGATTGAAGAAAAAGCATGAAAAGTTTTATTTTTTCTCTAAATTCGTTTATTACTCAATATTGTAAAAATTTTGATTTAGAATGTTTAATTGATGAATTTAGACTTGAAGATTTTGAAGATATAAAATTAGATTCAGAGTTTTTTAATAATATTATTCTTAAAAAGAATCAATTAAAATTTGATGATTTATTTGATTTGATAGATAGAGAAATTTTAGAAAAGTTTTTAAATGATTGGCATTCAAAAGTTTATAAAGATGTTAAACAAGCTCCAAAATTATATATTAAACCATGATCAAGAGAAGAATTGTGGAATTTTGTATTCAACGTATTAGAACCAGTTTTGAATGAAAAAGCTGATAATCAAGAAGGAAAATGAGCAAATAATAATGAAATTAAAAGAATTAAATTGAAAAAAGCTATGTTTAAGTGAGTTGATAAACTTACTTTTGAATTATTTGATAATATTGAAAATTTAACTCAATTTACTGAAATATTTTCTTATACAAATATATCAAAAGAAGAAATTGTGGAAATGATTAAAGATTATAAAAGAGAAATTTTAATAGAAAATATGTTTTAATATTTAAATGAAGCTCTTTCCTTAATACAAATTAATAGAGTTATATAATTAAATAGATTATAATATTTTTGAATATAAATATTTTTTTATATAATATTGCAAAATTTTAAAATTAAATAATATATACAATGAGTAATTCAAATGAAACAGTCATAAGTTTTAAGTTGGTTGATTTCTTTTATGATTTTAGAAAGCCAATTTTAGATGAAGTAAGTTTTAATATAAGAAAAGGATCAAAAATAACTATAATGTGACAAAATGGAGCTGGTAAGTCAACAATTTTTAAACTTATAAATGGCTGATTAGAAAAAAAAGCTTGAGTTATAAATATAGATAATAAATTGACAATAGCTACTTGATTTCAAGTGGTATTAGCAGAAGATAAAGAATTAAGTGTATCAGATTATTTCAGAAAATATTTTCCTGATAAAGATGCTTTTAATATAGATAAACAAATAGTAGAAGTACTTGATGTTGTTAATTTAAAAGCTCCTTTAGAAAAAAAAGTAAAAGATTTTTCATGATGACAACAAGCAAGGTTATTACTTGCAGCAGCTTTGATTCAAAATCCAGATATTTTATTACTTGATGAACCAACTAATAATCTAGATACAGAATGAATTTGGCATCTAACTACATTTTTACAAAATTATAAAAAGACAGTTTTAGTTATTTCACATGATGCAGAATTTTTGAATAGTTTTACTGATGGAGTATTGTATCTAGATATTTATACAAAACAAGTTGAACAATTTATGTGAGATTATCATGATGTAGTAGAGCAAATAAAAAGAAAATTAGAAAAAGAAAATATGGCAAATGCTAGACTTGCAAAAGAAGCACAAGCAAAAAAAGAACAAGCAGAAAAATTTGCTCATAAATGAGGTAAGTTGAGATTAGTTGCAAAAAAAATGAGAGAAGCAGCAGCAGAAATGGAAGAATCTATGGTTGATACTAGAAAAGAGGATAGAACTATAAGAGATTTTCAAATACCTCTTCAAGATGATATAGGTTGAGTTTTGCTTGAAATAAATTCAGTTCATATAATGAAAGATGATGAAGTTACAGAAAAAGACCTAGAAGTAGAACTTAGAAAAGATGACCATATTTTATTATCATGACCAAATGGGATTTGAAAATCAACTCTACTTGAAAAAATAGTTAATGGCGATGAATCAGGTTCTAAATTAACTTCTTGAGTAAAAATTGGTTATTATAGACAAGATTTTTCTAATCTTGATTTTGATCAAACAGTTTATGAATGTTTGAAGCAAGCAGCTCATGAAAAAATGCCTGAACAAAAAATGAGAGCAACTGCAGCTTGATTTCTTATTAATTGAGAAATTATGAAAACAAGGATAGGGGATTTATCAGAATGACAAAAATGACTTGTTGCTTTTTGTAGATTAGTTTTTATAAAACCTGGAATTTTGATACTTGATGAACCAACCAATCATATAAATTTTAGACATATTCCAGTTATAGCAAAAGCTCTAGATGAATTCAAATGATGAATGATTCTTGTATCTCATGTTGATGAATTTGTTTGGCAAATTAGGATAGATCAATATTTAGATTTGGATTAGGTGAGAGATATTTTTTTATTTATTTTGATTTTTTTTAAAAAAGAATAAAATTAAAATATTATTCTTAAAACAAAATAAATGAAAAAAATAAAAACATTATTTATTTCTAAAATAAAGAAAATAACAAAGGATAAAATATATGATTTTTCTAAATTACCATATACAAAAGTTGTATTATTTTATCTATGAGTTAAAGAAATAACTAATATAAAATTATCAAGTAATGTTGAGGTAATTAGATGTATCACACTTACAGATATAAATAAACAAATAAATAAATTATTTGAAAAATATCCTGATTATACAATTTTGCCTGATTTTGCATGAGATGATTATTCTAAATATTCAATAAAAACTTATAATAAAACATATAAAACTAAAGTGTGAGCAAAAATATTTAAAGAAAAGGACCAAATGGTTGAATTTTTATGAGATATTGCTGCTAAAAAATATGTAAGATTTTCTCATAAAGAATTAATTACAAAAAATTATAATGATTTTTCAGAAATTATGTGAAAATCTTTTATAGTTAAACCGACTAATGCGTCATCTTCTACAAATACATTTAAAATTAAAAATCAAGAAGAATTTGAAGATATAAAGTGAAAATTAGCTAAATCATATGATTATATTATTGAAGAATATATTTGATGAAATTTATTTTCTATTGATTTCTTTTTTGATGGTGAAAAAATATTTTTACTTGTTTTGGCAAGGGAAGTAGTAATGATAGAGCTTTCAGATAAGAATAAATTTAGTAATAAATTTATAGAGAAATATTGAGAAGAATTAACAAGACATTTTAATTTTATTTTACCTTTATCTTATCATATTGATTTTTCAAAACTTTCTACAGTAGAATTATGATTTATTGAAAAAATTAGGTTAAAATTAGTAGAAATATGATATAAATGAGTAATTCATTTAGAATATAAATATGATTCTAAAATAAAAAAAATATGATTTTTAGAATGGGGAGCTAGATATGGTTGATATAGAAAAATATTTATGAAAAAGATTTATCATACAGATTATTTGAGATTACCATATTATCTTTTAATTAATAATGATTATTCAAAATTTTCAAAAGTAAAATGAAATATATATAAATTTAAGGAAAAAGAATATAATCTAAACTTTGTAAGGGTAAAGACTAATTTTATAGATACAACTAATTACATTGAAATTCTTAAAAAGTCTTGAGATGTATTTAAAAACTCATTTAATGGTTTTTTAAAAGATTATTATAAAAATAAATTTTGAATTGATATAAAAAATGTAAAATTTTTTGTAAAATACGATAAAAATAATAATTTTTTTCCATTTTATAGAAATAATAATACTAGTTTTGATTATATATTAGAACTTAATGATGAAAATTTTTCTATTTTTAAGAAAAAGAAATTTAAAATAATTGAAGGTGTATTTTTTCATGATTATAATAAATAAAATTATTTTTTAATATATAATAATGTTTCAATTATTACTTGAAAAATTATCATTGGTATCTGTTCCTTTAATTTGAATGATTGAAGAAGATTGAGAACAACTTATTAATACTAAAATTTTTTGAAAAGATTTTAAATGAGATGTTTATTGATATAAAAAAATATTTTTTAAAAAATTAAGACTTAAAGAATTAAAACTTTTAAATATTCAAGAAAAAGTATATAAAGAAAAATTAATAGATAGAGAAAGAAAAATTTTGTTACAAGAAATAGAAAATCGTTTATTAAAGATAGAATTTTTAAGGTATACTTATAATATTGAAGCAAATAAAATTGACTCAAATATTCAAATTTATTACCCTTATAGTATTGAAGTTTATAATAAGGCATTTTTTTGAGTAAGCAAAAATGATATATGAAAAAAAATTACTTTATTACCAAATAAAAAATTTGATAATATATATTCTAAATGAGATTTATTAAATTTAATAAAGTTAGCAAAAAAATATTGTCCATATATTGAGTTTAAGTTCTGAAAATATCCAAATTTTACACATAGAGAATGAGTAATTAGAATACCTAACCAAAAAAAATATAATATTCAAAATATAATAACTTTATTTTTTCATGAGATGACTCATTTTTTTAGAACACTAAATTGAAAAAGAAATTTATGATTTGCTTTTCAATTTTCATGATATTCAACTCTTGAAGAAGGAATTGCAATTTATAATGAGTATTATTATGGTAATAAAATTTGTGATTATGGTAAATTTATACCGTATTATAATTTATGTATATTAGCTTTAATTTGAGATAAATCAGAATCAGAAAAAAAAGATGAAATATTTGAAATACTTTCTAATAAATGATTTGATAAGCAAAAATCTGTTCAATATTATAATAGATTTTATAAGTATTGTGAATTATGATGAAAATATATCTTTTTAAAAGATCTAATATATAATAATGGTTATAAAAATGTACAAAAACTTATTAGAAAAGATTGTAATAATTATAAAAAAATTATGTCTGGTGATATTTGATTAAAAGAATTAGAACAATGACTTATAGATTATAATAATAACTATGATTGTAAAAAATTTTTTAAGATAATGGTAAAGGCAATAAAAAATCTTTAGAGTCATTTATATAGAATGTAAATGGTGGTTGATTTTAGATAAAGTCAAAATTGAATTTGAAAAGCATAATGTTAATTTATTTAAATAAAAGCCCGTACTTTGGAGACAAAGAATGGGCTTTGGGCTAACCTTTTAAATGTATTTATATTAAACCTTTTAAAAGGTTTTGAGTAAAATTTTGAATTGTTACCATATTCATGAGAATATGTGCAAAATCTGATTTTACTACTATTAGGAATATATAAGACATTTCAATGTTTTGTAAAATATCGTATATATTTCCATCAGAGATTAATTGTGTTTCATATGCATGTTTTATACACCTGTCCATAATTTCTCTTTTTAGTTCTTTGCTTATACATAAGTCATCCAAGAACTTATTTACACTTGCTACTGCATACATAAAGTATCCTCCTTAAAACAGTTATTAAGTTTTTTAAAGTGAATTAATTATAAATAAAAAAAATATTTTGTCAAGCATATGTGTTTTGTAACTACTCAGCATAAAAATTTTAAATAAAGAATTTTACTTTTAAATAAC
>CAZJHB010000046.1:0-1073 GCA_964545685.1 uncultured Candidatus Peribacteria bacterium
GCTATTACAAAATATCATAATAAAGAACTTGAATTAATATGATATTGAGAAAAAAGACAAGATTTTTTAAATAATTATAAAGAAAATCTAAGTTGAATAATAAAAAATATAGAAGATTCTATTGTAAAAGCAGAAAAAAATTGAAATATAAAAATTAAAAATATAGTTTTAAATATACCTTTTGAAGAGGTATTTTTTGAAGTTACTAAAATCAATTATATAAGAAAAGATACTTCTAAAAAAATTGATGATGAAGAATTATTAGAAATATTAAAAGAAATGAAAAAATCAAGTTTAAAAAAAGCTTATAATAATATAAAGAATAATTATTCTTATAATAAAGAACAATTAAAATTAATAATTTGTAATATAAATAAAATTTTAATTGATAAAGTAAAAACAAAAAAAATAGTTTGAACAAATCCAATAGAAATAAATATTTCAATGTTAAATATTTTTATTCCAGAAGAAAATTACAAATATATAAAAAAAATATGAAGTGATTTAAATAAAAAAATATTAAAAATAATCCCAAGTGAATATAGTATAGCAAAACTAGATTATAATAACAAAAAGGTAGTTATAATTGATTTATGAAGCTGCCATACTTCAGTAATAGTTAAAAAACATGATAATATAATATGAATAAAAAAAATCTCAGTGTGAATAAGAGATTTAATAATAGAAATAAGTAAAAAATATTTAATAACAAGAGCTTATGTTATTGATACTATAGATGAAAATGATTTATATATAAATGAAAAAAATAAATTTTTAGAAATATTCCAAGATGTACTTATTATTGCTTTGGAAGAAATTTTATGAACTAATAGTTGTCCCTCTAATTTTTTTATGATAGGTTGATGAAGTAACAAATTTATAAAAAATTATGTTAGTAAAATAGATTTAGCTAAAGCTTGAATAAATATTGATAAAAAAATTAAATTTATTACACCTAATATAGAATATTTAGATGACATTGATTCTTCAAAATCTAATCTTAATATATTTTCTATTATGAATAGTACTATAGACTTTATAAAAAGACAAAAAGATGAAATTGAAGATACTTT
>CAZJHB010000046.1:1173-3432 GCA_964545685.1 uncultured Candidatus Peribacteria bacterium
GTCTTAATAAAGAAATCTTCTAAACTTCAATGTATTTCTTTAACTTTTTGTCATTCAACAATAATATTTCATTTATGAATAATACTGATTCTATCACAAATACTTTCAACATCAGCTAAAATATGAGTATTAAAAAATATTGTAGTTCATTTATTTTTTAAATCAACTATTAGATCTTTTACCATTTTTCTACCTGTTGGATCAAGACCACTCATTGGTTCATCTAAAAATACTAATTTAGGATCATTAATAATTGCTTGTGCAAGTCATACTCTTTGTAACATTCATTTTGAATAATCTTTTAAATATCTTTTTCAATCATTTTCAAGTCAAACTTTTTTTAATAATTTTTTAACTTTTTTATCTAATTGTTCTCATTTTAATCCAAAAAAAGTTCAATTAAATTTCAAAAATTCTTCTCAAGTCAAATGTTTGTATAAATATGTATTTTCTGGCATAAATCAAATTTCTCTTTTTGATTTTTCAGTTAAACCTTTTTCTCAAAAGATTTTTATTTCTCATTGTTCTGGAATTATTAATCACATTATACATTTCATTGTTGTTGTTTTTCAAGCTCAATTTGGTCATAAGAATCAATATATTTCTCATTTTTTTACTGAAAAACTTACATCATTTAATATTTGTTTTTTATTTAAAACTTTTACTATTTTTTTTACTTCTAATATAGACATATTTTTATTTTTTATTTTATAATTAAATACAAAAATATTTTATTAATAAAATGAAGTTTGTAAAGAAAAATATTGATTTTTTATTCTATTTATTAAATTTTTTTCTTCTTTTTCTTAGATTCTTCAATTATTAATAATTCTTTATATTTATTTTTGATATAATTAAAATCTTTTGCTAATTCTTTATGTGTTCATCAAGCTATTTTAATTGCTCATAGCTTAATAAATCAATCTCTAGTTAATCATACTTCTTGATTTATAAAAGATTCTTCTAAATCAATTTCATAAACATTTTTTCTGTTTTGAATTTTTTCTAACAATTTTCTATTAAAATCTTTTAATATTCATCTCTTTGTGGCATAAATATTAACATAAATATTATTTTCTTTTAACTTTCCCCCTTTCAATTTAGGATTTACTAATAATTCATAAAGATTCATTTTATAAGTTCTTTTCATTAAATCAAGTCTTCAACCTCAAATTCTACCATTTAATTCAATTGTTTTTAATTCTCATTTACTATTAATTTTAAATTCATGATGAACAAAAACATTTCTTATTCATGTGGCTTTTATTGTTGAATTTATAAAAGTTTTTAATCTTTTTCATTTAAATTCATCTTCTGTTTTATCTGTTACAATTCTAGCTATATTAGCATAGTCTTCAATTCAAATATCTATTCATAAAGCAACTTTTACAGGCTTTGAAATGTAGGTATTTCAATCACAATCAACATAATAATCTATAGAATATAAATTTCAATCAATAAACTCTTCAACTATTAATACTTTATTATCAACTCATCTATTCTTTAATCTATCATGAAAATCATAATAAGTTTCTATATATTGTTTAAATTCTTTTTTGTTTTTAACTTTTACAACTCAAGAACTTTGAAGTCAATCAATAGGCTTTACTATAAATGGATATCAAACCTTTTCTTCGATTTCTGATATATCTAATTCATCAGGAGTTCATTTTATAAATTTAACTCAAAGATCATGATTATATTCAGCTATTAATTCTCTTTGTTGATATTTATTTCTAAAAATATCTGGATTTTCTGATATGGGCCTTTCTAAAATTTCTTTAATTTCATTAACACTATTAACTAATAATTCTAAAGGAGTTGAAACAAAAACTATTTCATAATCTTGATTAAAATTAAGTATTTGTTCTTTTAAATCTTCTTTATTTGAATAATTAAAAAATAATATTCAAAACTTTTCTAGTTTATTAATTAAATCTTTATATTCAATTGTATCTCATTTATAATATATAACATTCTTTATTCAATATTTTTCTGATAAATCTTCTATTGCATCTATTTCAGCTGTAAAGGCATCACTTTTCATTCTAGCCTTTGTCATTATATGAACTATAGCTTTTGTATGCATAAATTAACGTTATTTTTTAAATAAAATCTACTATTCTAGTAATTTTTCTATTTCACAAAAATTATAACTAAACGAACGAGATTATAAAAATTTTATAACTTGTTGCAAGTTTTTCTAGTTAATTAAATGTTAAAATTTAAAATAAGATTGCACCATTGAGCGATATTCAA
>CAZJHB010000046.1:3532-8305 GCA_964545685.1 uncultured Candidatus Peribacteria bacterium
CTTAATATTGGTGATGTAATATAATATGGAATATTTGCTATTAAATAATAATTTTTATTAACTGGTTCAAATTTCAAAACATCAATATTATTAATATTAAAATTAACCAGGTTTAATTCAAAGTCTCAATTTTCAACTCTATTATTTAATATTTCTATCATTTGCTTATCAAGCTCAACCAAATCTAAACTTTTTGGTTGTTTTTGTAATAATATTTCTGTTAACACTCAATATCCAGGTCAAACTTCAACAATGTTTTTTCATTTTATATCAAAAATATTTGAAATTTGTTCAATTAAATTATCATTAATTAAAAAATTTTGTCAAAGTGACTTTTTTGCCTTTATATTGTACTTTTTTAGTATTTCTAAACTCATTTTTGAATAATTGTAAAAATTAATATAATATATACTATTATAATTAGCAAATTTTAAAAGTAAAAACATATTTATGAAAAAAATACTCAAAATAACATTATTGTTTATAATTACATATTTATTATTTAATATATCAAGTCTACATGCAGCTACAACTACTGTTAGTTATGTTTGAACTGCAACAGATTTATGATGATGAGATTATTCATGGACAAATTTAAATAATATTATAGGAAATAACACAAATACTAGTGCAACTGTTACTTTTAATTCAAAAGATACATTTTCAAACTATATTTCATTAACAAATTTTGATTTAGCCAGTGCTTGATTACCAGTCTACTCAACAATAGACTGAATTACTGTTAATCTTGAAGTATTAGCAAGTTGAAATAGAGTAACTGCTTCAAATGTTCAATTAACTTTAGATTGAACAACTTGAATATGAAATAATAATTGAAGCAATTCAAGTTTAACTAGAACTAAAGGTATTGAAACATACTGAAGTTCAACTGATTTATGGTGACGTAGTTGGACTTCTTCAGAATTATTATCTTCAAATTTTTGAGTATATTTACAATTCCAAAGCTGAGTACCTCAATCAAGAACTTTAGATATTTATAGAGTTTATATTACTATTGATTATACTGAAATAATTAATAATCCACCTACTGATATTACTTTGTCAAATAACAATATTGAAGAAAATCAAAGCACATGAACACTTATATGAGATTTAACAACAACAGATTTAGATACATCAGATACACATACCTATACATTTTGATGTACAACCCCTTGAGCTGATGATTCAAGTTTTTCTATCTCTTGAGACAATTTATTATCAGATGAAGTTTTTGATTATGATGTTAAAAATACATATAATATATGTATAAAAACTGATGATTGAAATTGATGAACTTTTGATAAAAATTTTACTATTAATATAACTGAAGAATTTATAAATAGTGTACCAACTGATATTACATTATCTAATGATTACATTTTTGAAAAACTAGCAGTTTTAAATTTAATAGGTACATTAGGTACTATTGATGCTGATATAACAGATACACATACTTATTCTCTAGATTGTAGTACCCCTTGAAACAATGATGAAAATTTTTCTATTTCTTGAGATACTTTATTATCAAATAGAGTATTTACTAATGGAGTGGAACAGACTCAAGATATATGTATAAAAACTGATGATTGAAATTGATGAATCTATGAAGAAAATTTTATGATTAATATTGTATATCTAGACTTTGAAAATCCATGATGATATACAGTTACTAGTTGAATCTGGGATAGAAATACAAATGAAGCATATAGTTGATCCTACTCAATAGAAAGTTGAAATCATAGTGATGGTAGCATCTCTTGTTTTGAAGCAGACAGAACGTTACTTCATGATGTTACCATTAGTTTTTATACAAAAATATCTACAGAAGAAAATAATGATTACTTATATTTTTATATTAATTGAGTAGAGCAAGATAGTTGGTCTTGAGAACTTCCATGGACTCAACATTCTTATAACCTTGATGCATGAATATATAATTTTGAATGGTGTTATGAAAAAGATTTTGATACAACTGTATGAGATGATACTGTACGGATAGATGAAATTGATATAGAACGTCAACTATTACAATGAATAGAAAGAATGTCATTTTGGTTAAGAGCTGATAAAGGAACGAGTACTACAATTTCTTGAAATAGCTTAAATACGTGGGAAGATTTTGCTATAAATTATACTTGAACTTGAATAGATGCAACTGCATGAGTAGCCCCTACTTATCTATATGATGATACAAATCATCTTAATTTTAATCCTATTATTGATTTTGATTGATCTACTCAATATTTAGAAAATTTAGATAATTGAGCGAATTCTCATACATATTATATGGTAATAATACCTGATAATGACATTAATTGAACTTCTAATAGTCAAGTACCATTTTGACTTGATTGTGAAGATTGAATACTTAATAGATGAACTTGTTGATTACAATATGCTTGATTATCATTATGAGAATTTTCTGTAGCCTTGAATGATGAAGTAATCACATATGCTATTTGATCTAGTGATAATTATAGATCTAGCCAAGTATGAGCTTTTTCATATGATGCAAATCAACCAATGATAATATGAGTAAATGAAAATATTGAAAAAAATAGAGCTGATATTTTTGAAAAATGAAAAATAGTTAGTAATCTAAAAATAAATGAATATCAAACAATATCAAATACAGATTACTCTATAGGTAGAAGTTTAGATTCAGGTTATTATAATTATTTTGACTGAAAAATTGCTGAAATTATTAATTATAATTATTCTTTTTCAGAATTAGATAAACAAAAAATGGATTCATATCTAGGTATCAAATATGGTGTTACTATAAATGATTGAGATTTTAATTATGTGTGATCTGATTGAACAACAAGCATGTGGTCAAAAACCCTAGCTTGAGAATATAATTCTAATATTTTTGGTATAGCAAGAGATAATTTATCATATTTATCACAAATCAAATCAAAATCTACTAATATTACTAGTGTAGTAACTATAGAAGCGGTTTGAGAATGAACAAATATAAGTCCAAGTTTTGTTGATATGGATGATATGGAATATTTAACAATATCAAATAATAATGGATGAAATTTTTGGTCAACCACAGATTCCCCTACTTGATATAATATATTAACTCGTAAATGGAAAGTTCAAGAAACATGAGAAGTTGGAACTATTGATTTATCATTTGATGTCTGAAATACAAATTATGATATACCTGCAACAAGTAGTGGAGTAACATATTATTTTATTTATGACTCAGATGATGATGAATCATTAGCAGATGAAACTCCTAGTGCAATGACAGATGAATGATCAAATATTTGGTCTTTTACTTGAGTTAATTTAAACCATTTACAAATTTTTACTATTGCAACTGTAGCATCAACCAATAATATTCCTACAAATATTATTTTGTCTAGCAATAATGTTGATGAAAATGTTTCTTCTTGAACTACTGTTTGAAGTCTTAGTACATCTGATTTAGATACATGAGATTCTCATACATATAGTTTAGTTAGTTGAGTTTGAGATACTGATAATTCATTTTTTTCAATAAATTCAAATAATTTAATTATAAATGATGTACCTGATTATTGATTTAAAAATGAATATTATATAAGAATTCAAACTGATGATTGAAATTGATGATTATTTCAAAAAGAATTCACAATTTTTATAAATAATGTTGTTGAAATTACTAATTCAATAATTAACTTTGAAAATTTATCTGATGAAAATAAATATAATGTTAATTCCTGAATATGGACAAGAACAACAAATAATGCTTATACTTGATCTTACTCTTTAGAAAGTGATAATTGATGAGCTGCCAATACCCAAAGTTGTTTTCAAATAGAATATACTTTTACTACAATATGAGATATTAGTTTTTATTATAATGTTTCTTCTGAAGAAAATAATGATTACCTAAAATTTTATATTGATAATGTTGAAGAATCTTCTTGGTCTGGTAATGTAGGATGGACAAAATATGAAAAAACTGATATTGAAATATGAACTTATGTTTATAAATGGTGTTATATAAAAAACTGAAGTATAAATGCTTGAAGTGATACAGCTTGGATTGATTATATAACTTTTGATTATTATAAATCTGATAATCTTCCACCTAATATTACTGATATTAATTACTCTAGTTGAACTATACTTCCTTGATGAAATCACAATCTTATAATAAATTATTATGATAATAATAGTTGAATTGATTTAAACTCTGATGATATATCTCTTTACAAATGGGATTGAGTATCTAGTTGGTGAACTGATATATCATCAACTTGATTAAATCTTTGAAGCAAGACCATTACAACAACAAGTGCAACTTATCCAACCAATGATTTAAGCTTTTGAAAATATAAATATAACTTTGAAATTTCTGATAATAGTTGAAACTCCACATCTACTTGAATTACTTTCTACATTGATGAAACCGAATTTATAATAAGTACATGAACTATAGATATTTGAGAATTAGAAACAGATTCTGTAATTTTTAGTCAAAGCTTTAATATTACAGTGAAAACCGTTTGAGCTTGATTTAGTGTTTTATGATTAAGTCGCTCACTTTTTGAATATGAATGAGTAGAAATCACACAACGGAATTGAGATTTTTGATTTTGATATATTAAAGAAGGTTATGGTAGTGAATTATCTACTAAAGATGTTCCAGTAACAATAATTACAAAAGATAAAAATATAAATATTAATTGACTAAAAAATATTTATAATTTTACACTTAAATTATGAGCTCAAGTTAGTGAAGAACAAGCAGCTTGAGAATATGAAATGAAT
>CAZJHB010000047.1:0-8294 GCA_964545685.1 uncultured Candidatus Peribacteria bacterium
TCATTATTATCAAATATTTTAGAATGTTCAGTTGCTTTAAAATTATGATATAAATCAATGATTTTTTGTTGATGTTTTTGAGGGTCAAGTTCTCTTCTTTTATTTCAAAGAGATTTTCTCATTTTTTTCCAAAAATTAGTAGCATCAATAAGTTGAATTTTTCATTCTCTTTCTTTAGATTTTTTATTTGATAAAATCCAAATATATGTTCATATACCAGTATTATAAAATAATTGTCATGGAAGAGCTATAATTGCTTCTAAATAATCATTTTCTATAATAAATCTTCTTATTTCACTTTCTCAACTTCATGCATCTCAAGTAAATAATGGAGAACCATTTGTAATAACTGAAATTCTTGATTTTTCTCAGTTAGTCTTCATTTTTGAAATCATATGTTGCAAAAATAATAGTTGTCAGTCATTTATTCTTGGAGTTCATGCTCAAAATCTACCTTGATCTCATAATTCAGCTTCAGCTAATACTTCTTCTTTATCACCTTCCCATTTAGTTCAATATGGAGGATTTGAAAGTATATAATCAAATTTTTCTCATGAAAAAGCATCTTTTAAGAGAGTTGAATAAGGTCACCTTATATTATTTGCATCATCTCATTTAAGTAGCATATCAGATTTTGAAACAGCATAAGTTTTTGGATTTATTTCTTGTCAATAAAGAATCAAATCAGCTTTTGGATTAATATTATGTTTTATATATCTCCTTGCATTTGTAAGCATTCAACCTGTTCAACAAGCTGGATCATATATTCTTTTAATAATATGCTCTCATTGTATTCTATCCTTATCTTCTACAAACATTAAATGAGTCATAAGATCTATAACATCTCTAGGAGTAAAATGTTCTCAAGCTTCTTCATTTGAACTTTCAGCAAATTTTCTAACTAATTCTTCAAATATTAAACCCATTTCATGATTATCAACTTTATTTGGATGTAAATCTATTTGTGTATTATTAAATTTTTTAACTAACTTAAAAAGTAAATTAACTTTTGCTAACTTTTCAATTTGTTTTTTTATTTCAAAATTTTCAAAAATATCTTGAACATTTTGTGAAAATGAATCTATATAATGTAAAAGATTTTGTTCTATATTATCTGGATCTTGTAAAAGAGTTATAAAATCATATTTAGAATAATTATAAAAACTGACATTTGAAACACTTCTAAGCATATGATCAAAATTTTCAATATCATTTTTTTGAGAAAATTCATATTTTTCAACTACTTCTTTTTTTGTATCAGATAATACAGAATCAAATCTTTTTAAAACTACAAATGGTAAAATAACATCTTGATACTCACTTCTTTTATAAGAACCTCTTATTAAATCAGCTAAATCCCATATAAAACTTACTTTTTCACTAAAATTAGACATATAATTTTTATTAAAGAGTATATTAATAAATATAGTATTTTTTTTATAAAAGTCTAATTAAAACTTATCAAATATTATTTTTTATTTATAAAATTTCTTTTTCTACTATAATATATTTAAAATATTTCTTAATATTCATAAATATGACTAATAAAATAATAAATGATTTTTTAATAAAATTTATTAATATATCAAAAAATCCCTTATTTTTATATAACGAGATTGCTTCTTGAAGAGAAAATAAAAATATAAGCTTATTTTCTTTAAAAGAAAAATGAACTTTTTTTTATAACTATTTTCAAAATGATGATAATAATATATATGATTTAATTATAGCAGATTTACCATATGGTTATAGAAGTAATTTTTTTGAAAAAGTTGAAAACGTTTTATCAAATTATAGAACTAATATAAATTGGATTATGATATATAAATTATTGAATAATTTATCTGATAATTGAATATTAATAGTATGAATTGAACCTAATTTTTGAATAGATATAAAAAGTAAAAATTATTTAAATATTTTAAAAGAAAAATGATATTATTTAAAATGATTAATTGAAACACCTAAAAAAATATTAACTCCTTATACAAATATTCAACCTTTCATAGCTATTTTTGATAAAACTAATAATAATGATAAAATTTATATTGCCTCCTTAAATGAAATAGATGATATATCAAATCTAATTAATAATTTTAATAATAAAATATCCAATAATAATTTGTCTGAATGAATAATTATTAAATTAGAATCATTTAAATGATTTTATAATTATAGAATAAATAAAAAAATTGATTCTTTACAAACACAATATAATGAATTTGAAAAAAAACATGTATCAATTGATAATATATTTTTGAATATTAAATCAACTAAAGATTTTTTTACTGAAGAAGAATGAAAAGAATATATTTATATACCTTTATTTTGAACTTTAGAAATATATAATAACATTATAAATTTAGATAAAAAACAACATAATTATTTCCAAATAGAAATTAATACTAAAATAATTACTACAAACTTTTTAGTTAATTACTTCAAATCAGATATTTGACAATTAAGTCTAAAATCTTTATTTTCAGGAATTTCTATAAAAAAAATAAATAAAAATGATTTAAAAGAGTTAATTTTACCTATTCCTCCTATAAAAACACAAATTAATATTAATTCTTGATACAAATTATTAAAACAACTATCAAATATAATTATTAATATTGAAAATGATTTATCATTAAATCCAAAAAATGCAAATATAATAAATACAAAATTAACAGATACATTGACATGATTAGAAGCAATATCAAAAGAAGATAAAATATTTGAATATATACGTAACTGAGAATCATTAACTTTAGAATTTAAATCAACATTTTCTAAAAATCTTAAAACAAATACTAATGATAAAAACATTGAACATTCAGCTTTAAAAAGTATTGTTTGATTTTTTAATAAAAAATGATGAATATTATTAATATGAGTTGAAGATAATTGTAATATATATTGAATTGAAAATGACTCTTATAAATCAAATGACAAATACCTATTAAATTTTAAAAATAAAATTGATAAAGCTATTTGAAAAGAAAATTTAGATTTAATTAATTATGAAATAATTGAAGTAGATAACCATAAAATATTACTTGTTGAATGTTCTAAATCTAATAAACCAGTTTATTTATATTGAAAAGATTTTTATGTTCGTACAAATCCAGCAACGGATAAATTAGAATGACCTCAATTAGTTGAATATATTAAAAAACATTTTTAAATAAAAACTAGTTTATTTATATTTAAAAATGTTCAATAAATTCTTAAATAAAAATTTGAAAATAATTTTATCTATCTAATCATTATCATCATAAATATTCACTTAATTTTTTACTTTAACATCTTTTTATATATAATAAAAATTATGTAATTTATAATAAAAAATAATGTTTGATAATAATTTATTGAAAGAAAACTTAAAAAAAATATTAAAAATAAAAAAAATATTTGAAAAAGCAAGAAATGATGACTGAAACACATTTTTGGTTGAAATAAGAAAAATTGATAAAAATATACTTAAAGAACAATTTGATAATTATGGTGTAAAACCAGAAAAAGTTAATAAAGTTAGATATGAAATAATAAAATCTATACTTGATTGAAAAAATATTGAACTAAATGATATTAAAAAATTCAAAAGTATTGAACAAGAAAATTTTCAATGAAAAGACATATTTAGATCATGGGGAAATTTTTCAATTTTATATTCAATATATTATTATGATAAAAAAGATTTTGTAAGTAATGCTTTAAAAGAAATAAATAAATCATTAATCAAAGATTTATGACTAGAATGAAAAGTAAAAATTAATGTAGTTGATTTAAATTGAGCACAAAATTTTTGATTAGAAAATTTTTGGACTGCAATATATAACAAAAGTCACAAATCACAAAGAACAGCTTTACAACTTAATATTTCATCATCTTGAGATGACATTACATCTATTGAAGATAATTCAATATATATATGACTAGGAAAATGACCTGACATAAAAAATTGAATAAACAGTAATCATAAAATTTTTAATATAAATGATTTAACTTATGAAATAATATTAAAAGAATTAGAAAAATACAAAGACATTATAATTAGTGATAATTTTGAGAAAGAACAAGTTATAAATAATTGACCTAGTTACTGGATTTATAGCCCTTGATCAAATGCTTATAAATGGGATGATTTTTATAAAGACTGAATAATGTGAATTTGATGGGATGAATTATGAAATTTAGAAAATTATTCAAATAGAGATAAAATTAAAGAAAAAATTTCAGAATTAACTAATAAAAAAAATCCATACAACGACTCATTAGCATGTGAAAATTTTGTTAGAAATATAAAAATTGGTGATATTATTATTCCAAAACAATGAAAAAGAAATTATCTATGATATTGAATAGTTAAATGAAATTATGAGTTCAACAATAATCTCAAAGAATATAAAAGCATTAGAAAAGTTGAATGGATAAAAAAGTGAGAATGGACTGAAAAAGAAATATGATGAATTGTATTAAAAACACTAACAAATATTACAAAATATACAGACTATGTTGAAAAATTAAAAGAACTTATATGAATAAATATATCTAACCAAATTACTATGCAAAATTCAAACAAAACATCAAACTTACTAAATTGTAAGAAACAAATCATCTTATATTGACCTCCATGAACAGGTAAAACATATAATGTAGAAAATATTATAGAAAATCACTCATGAGAGAATTATAGTGATTTAGAAACAAATTGAAGAGTTGAATTTATAACTTTTCATCAAAGTTTTTCTTATGAAGAATTTATTGAATGAATAAAGCCAGAATTAAACTGAGAAAGTGATAATATTAGTTATAGTATAAAAGATTGAATATTTAAAAAAATTGCAGAAAAAGCTAATAATAACTATCAAATGTCTAAAAAAGATATTAAAGAAATTGAAGAAAAACAATTATTATATGATAAAATTGATAATTTAGAAATAGGAAAAATATTAAAATTGAGAAAATGAAAAAATAATAAATTTGAAATTATAAATAAAACAAATAATGAATTAAAAATTTCAAGTGATTCTAGTAATTATAAAAACATAATTACTATTAAAATATCAGAAATTGAAAATGTTTATTTTTCAACTGAAAAAATTGATACAAATAAAAAGTCAGCAAATATAAATTGATATAAATATTGAAGACAAGAAGATTCATACCTTCTTGTCATAGTAGATGAGTTAAAGAAACAAAAAGTAGAAATAAATAATATAAAAAATGAAGAATTAATAAACTACTATCTAATCATCGACGAAATAAACAGATGAAATATTTCTAAAATTTTTGGTGAATTAATAACATTACTTGAAGCTGATAAAAGATTATGAGAAGAAAATGAAGTTATCACTAAACTACCATATTCAAAAGAAGATTTTTGAATACCACCAAATTTATACATTGTAGCTACTATGAATACAAGTGATAAAAGTATAGTTTCACTTGATACAGCTTTAAGAAGAAGATTTTGATTTAAGGAAATGTTACCAGATTATAATTTAGATGGTCTAAATGAAGAAATTGAATGAATAAATTTATCAAAACTTCTACAAAAAATAAATAATAGAATAGAATATTTACTAGATAAAGATCATTTAATTTGACATAGTTATTTTCTGAAAACAAAAAATATTACAGAACTAAAACTTGTTATTTATAATGAAATACTACCTCTATTAGAAGAATATTTTTATTGAGAAGAAGAAAAAATAAGACTAGTACTATGAAGTAAATTATTTAAAAATAAAGACTTTGATAATAAATTATTTGAGAACAATAGTATTTTTGATAATGATGAACCTCAATATGAAATAAATAAAAGTTTAAGTAACCAAGATTTTATCAATGCTCTAAAAAATATAATCAAATCTAATGAAGAAAATTAAAACAATATTTTTAAAAGAATATGAAAAAACAAAACCTTGAATATTAAATTCAAAGGATATTTTAGAGATTGAAAAAATTAATAAATTATCTAAAACCGAAATATTTGAAATACATGCAAATAATAGGATTAAAGCAAAACAATACGTATGAATTGTAAAAATAAATAACAAAAATATACAAATATTACCTAAAATTTTTTGAGAAGAACATAAAACAATTACAAAAAATCTTCTCTACATGCTTTCATACACAAAAAAGTTAAGAATAAAAGAATCTGACATAGCAAATTTATGAAAAATTGATGATTTATTTGAAATTTTTATATATATTTATGCAAAAGAATTAATTGAGTTACTAAAAAAAGATTTCAAAAAAAATTATAATAAAATAAAAGAAAACTCCTCTTTTTTAAAATGAAAATTAATATTTTCAAAAAATATAAAACACAATCTATTTAACAAGTCTAAATTTTTTATAGGCTATGAAAAAATGGATGAAAACTTCTTACTAAACATATTTTTAAATTCTACTTGTAACAAGCTTTTAAGTATTACAAAATCCAAAATAAATTATAAACTATTAAGTAAATGTAGTTTTATACTAAAAGACATAGATAAAAAATCATTCAAAACACCTAAATTTTTAAATAATTTAAATTTTAACAAACAAAATAAAGAATATAAAAATGTATTTTCCTTATGAAAAATGCTATATTTTTGAAATTGTCCAGATTTCTCAAAAAATTTAGAAAACAACTTTTCTCTACTTTTTGATATGAATATATTATTTGAAGAGTTCATTGTTGAATTTATGAAAAAAAACAAAGAAAATATAGATATAAACATTAAAAATATTAATTCACAAGTATCTAATAAATATGTATTCCAAAACAATAAATTTAATTTAAAACCTGATATAATAGTAAATTATCCTAATGATAAAATTATAATTATTGACACTAAATATAAGAAATTAAATAATTATTGAGTATCATCACAAGATATATACCAAATGTTTGTATATTGAATGAGATATTTTTGAGAATATAATCCAGATAAAGTAAAAAATATAATTTTATTATATCCCGAATATGATTGAATAGAATTCAATAATCTTTACTCATCAGATGAGAATATTAATATTTTTATTAAAACAGTTAATATGAATTTTGATTTAAGTAGTAATAGTTGAAAAGAATTATTAGTTGATGAGATAAAAGGTATATTGAAATCAGTAGAATAGTAAAAAAGATAGAAATTAATATATAATTTATTCTTTATAATTAAAAAAAAATATACTACCTACTCCCATTCCATCTCTTTTATCAACACCTCTACATTTACTAATAAATCTAACCCTTTAGCCATTTCAGTATCAAAAAATCATATTTCTACACATTCATCAGATTCAGTAAAATCTAAATTCTCTACCTCTGTTTTATAACAAACATTAGCAATCCAAGGTCTTGTTTTACTAGTAGACTTATGAGAAGTTATAAAATATGAGGGATTTTTTTCTATATTTATAGCTACTAATCACATCTCCTCATGTAATTCTCTTTTTAAACAATTTATAGGATTTTCTCTATGATCCAATCATCATCAAGGTAAATCCCATACTCAACTTTTCTCCTTACATAATAAAAATTCTCATTTATCATTATAAATAAGTGCTTTTACACTAATTCTATACCATCAATTATCTAATTTTTCCATATTTTAAAATTATTTATAATAATATTTCATAACAACCACTTCAAAACCATTAACCTCTCACCACTCCATAGTCTCCTCAAATTTCTCAGGAATTTTCTCTTTTATAATCTCAAATCAAACTATTTTATAATAAGAACTTAACTCTCTTTTACAAGCTAAAAATAAATTATTATCACTATCAAACTTATTCTTAATTAAATCATTTATTATATCAATTCAAAGCTTCTTTCATCTATAATTTATATCGACCCATACAGAAGATAATTCATAATTTTCCTCTCAAATATTTATAATCCTTCAAAATGCAATAATCTTATTATCCTCTTTATAACAAATAAAATCATCAATATTTATCTTGTAATATGATAATCCTTCACTATAAATAATATTTTCTATTATTCTATATTCATTATCTGTAATATTAATTATTTTTTGCATAACATTTTTTAAAAAATATTTTTACTCCACTCTAAAACTTTTTCTTCTAATCCATAACATTTAAATTATATATATTATTATCATACACAAAAATTATAATTTAAAAACAAAACATTTAAAACTTTTAAAAATTCAACCCCAAAAAACCACCCAAACTCCCCCATAAATTGACAAAACACCCCAAAAAATGCTAAAATATCAATATATTAATACATATTGATATGCTAATAACCACATTTGACTTATACTGAAATATAAAAA
>CAZJHB010000048.1:0-8258 GCA_964545685.1 uncultured Candidatus Peribacteria bacterium
ATCTTTTTCATTTATATTATAAAACAAAATTATATTATAAAAATTATAATCAAAATAAGATAAAAATCAAAAAAAAATATCTTGAATTCAAGATATTTTTTTATTATTTTACTTTTAATTCGTTTTTTTCTATTATAATATCAAAAATATTTTTATTTGATTTATTTATTAGTATTTCTGCTATATTATCTTCAATATTATCACTTACATATCTTCTAATTTCTCTAGCTCAAAATTCAGGATTATATACTTCTTTAGTAATAAAATTAATAATTTTTGCTGTATAATTAATAGTAATATTTTTTTCTTTTAATCTAGATTCTAATTCTTTCAATTGTAAAGATATAATTTTTTTAATTTGGTTTTTATCTAAAGGATTAAAAATCAATATTTTATCTATTCTATTAATAAATTCTGGTAGAAAATAATTTGTTAAAGTTCATTTAATTTTTTCTTTTTCAGCGGAATAATCTTTCATTATTTCTTCTTCTTTTTCATCACTAACATCAAATCAAATAGAAACAGCTTTTTTATTAAATTCTTCTGAACCTATATTCGAAGTCATTATAATTATTGTGTTTTTGAAATTTATTTGTTTTCATTTATTATCAGTTAACATTCATTCTTCTAATATTTGTAATAATAAATTATATACTTCAAAATCTCATTTTTCAATTTCATCAAAAAGTATTATAGAATATGGTTTTTTTCTAACTTTTTCAGTTAAAATTCATCATTCTTCATATCATACATATCAAGCAGAACTTCAAATTAATTTATTTACTGAAGTTTTATCTGAATATTCACTCATATCAAATTTAATAAGAGCATTTTTATCTTCATAAAAAGTTTTTGCGAGTATTTTTACAAGTTCTGTTTTTCAAACTCAAGTAGGTCATAAAAATAAGAAACTACCAAGTGGTCTATTTGGATTTCAAATTCAAGTTTTACTTTTTATAATAGATTTTACAATACTATCAATAGTTTCATCTTGTCAAATAATTTGTTTTTTTAAATCTTTATTTAAATTTTTTAATTTTTGAGCTTCATCTTTATTGATATTAGAAACTGGTATTCAAGTAGCTATACTTAAAACTTTTTGTACATCTTCTGGTATAACACTTAATCTTTCTTCTTTTGGAATTTTAAATTTTTGTTTTAGAGCAACAATTTCTTTTTCTAAATTAGCTTGTTTTTGTTTTAAATTTTGAGCTTTTTTATAAGATTGACTAATAACGGCATTTTCTATATCTTTTTCAATTTTTGCTATTTTTTCTTTTAAAAGTTTTGTTTCAGTTTCATCAAAATTATATTTCATTGATTTTATACTACATGCTTCATCTATTAAATCTATAGCTTTATCTGGTAGATATTTATCAGTTATATATCTTATTGATAAATCTACTGCTTCTAATACTGCTTCATTATTAATATTAAGATTGTGATATTCTTCAAAATTTTCTTTGATTCATTTTAATATATCAATTGCTATTTGTCTATTTGGTTCTTCAACATTAATTTTTTGAAATCTTCTTTCAAGAGCACTATCTTTTTCAATATATTTTTTGTATTCATCATCTGTTGTTGCTCAAATTACTCTAATTTTTCATCTTCCCATTGCAGGTTTTAAAATATTTGAAGCATCAAGTGTTCATTCTCAACCTCAAGCTCAAATAATAGTATGAATTTCATCTATAAATAAAATAATTTCATTTTCTACTTTTGAAGCTTCATCAATAACTTGTTTTATTCTTGATTCAAATTCTCATCTATATTTTGTTCAAGCAATCATTCAACTTAAATTCAAGGATAGAATTTTTTTATCTTTCATTGAAAATGGTACTTGTCAATGAACTATTTTTAAAGCAAGTCATTCTGCTATAGCAGTTTTACCTACTCAAGGTTCTCAAACTAGGACAGGATTATTTTTTGTTTTTCTATTTAAAATAGCAATCATTCTTTCTATTTCATTATCTCTTCATATTATTTTATCTATTTTTCATTCTCTTGCTTCTTTAGTAAGATCAGTTGAAAAGAAATCTAAAGCAGGAGTTGTAGATTCATTTTTTTTCTTAGTTTGTTGATTTACATCAAAAGGAGTTGCTTGATTTCAAGATAATGCTCAAGCAAAAAGATTTTGAGTAATATTTCAAAGTATTTGATCTATTTCTTCTCATCAAATATTTTTAGATTTATATTTTTCAGAAGGTTTTAATCAATCAATTACTCAAATTTTATTTAAATTTTTTATATTTGATTCTAAATCACTAGCTATAATTCCTACATAGTCTAAAAAAGAAGATAACCAAGCATCATTTTTAAGAATTGAGAGTAAAAAATCTTCTTGACTTGCTTTTGCTTTTGAAAAAGAAGCAGCTATTTTAACACTTCATAATATACAATTTTTTAATCTTGTACTCATTCAACTATATATTCATTTTCTTTTATCAGGAATTTCGTTAAAAATTCATTTATTTATTATTTCTATTATTAATTTTTCATTTATTCAATATAAATCAAAAATTTCTTTTATTCATCCTTTAGCACTTTTTATAATTTCAACAAATACATCTTCAATATTTAATTGTTTTAATCAAATGTTTTTTATATTGTTTTCAGCATCTATTAATATTTTTTTAAATCAATCGGAAAAATTATTATACGACATTTTATTATTTATTAATTTACAAATTACATTATTTTTAAGTATTAGTATTATACCATAAAAAAAAATATTTAAAAATTTGACATTAAAATTATGTTAAAAACTAAAAAATAATGCCCTTATCCCAACTTTTCAGATGTATAATAAAAAATAAAATCTTTTTAAATAAGTTATATAAAAATATTATAATGTTTTATTATTTAATAATTTGCAAATAAGATTATTTTTATTATTATTAATATACCATAAAAAATTATATTTATAAAATTGATATTAATTTTATAAAATTAAAACTTTTTATTATTATATTTTTAATTTATTTCTTATGAAGAAAAAAAATATATTTTTAATAGTTGCTTGATACTTACTTTGAGGTTTAGTATCATCAAAATATAGCAAAAAAAAGCCTTGAGAATTAGAAAAAGAATTAAATGAATCAAAAGAAAAAGGAGAAGGGGAGTTTAAAGTTTTATTTGAAGATTTTATAGAAACTCATAAAAACTTATTTATAAATATAAAAAAAGAAGAGTTTTACAAAAAAGCTGAAAAAAGTTTAGTTAAAAAGAAAAAAGAATTATTAAAAATAGTTGATTCTTATAAAGATAATTGAGTAAATTTATTAGAAGAATTAAAAATAAAATGAAAAACATACTTAGTTGAAACATCAGATAAATTGGAAAAATTATATCAAGATAAAAAAGAAGAAATTGAATTATTAAAAGAAAAAGCTCCTGAAAAAATGACAGAAATAAAAGAAAAATTAGTTGAATCTTTTAAAGAAATAAAAGAAAAAATTCAAAAAGAAGAGAAAAAATAATATATTTTATTACAATTACAAAAATCTTGTAGAATGTACAGGATTTTTTGTGACTTAAATATTTTCCAAATAGTAACTTGACAATTGAAATATTTATTTTATAATCTTAGTGTATTTAATTATAGGTATTGCTACCTTTAGTTATAATGCATCAAAAATCAATTTTTTGGAGGAAAAAAAGATGAAACAGATTATTGCAGTGGTATTAATTTCATTGTTTCTGGGAATTATTTCATGTTCTCCAGTTAAGCAATCACCCCCGTTCAAGCAAAGTATTTCAATTGAGCCGAAAAAGAAAGAATTTAGCTATACTTTTCAAATACCACCACTTTCAACTTATATTGAAAATATGGTAAAAAAAGGCCAGTACTTTGATTCTTATATTTTATGGGATCAAGGCGGTCTCGTTGAAGTTAAAGGTAATGAAGTTTTAATTACTTTCTTTGATGGTAAAAAAGTCTCATTTGATGGAAAGAAGATTGAGCATGAGTCTGTTATAGGATTTATTGATTTGGTACAACAACAAATCACTTTAGATGATGATGATGTGATTTATATTGTACCAGCAAAATCAATGTATACTTTTGAATCTAATTACTTTTCACTTGATTTAGCATGGACAATTTTTGTCACTTCCGACATCAATGAAGCTAAGATTGCTACGGAAAAATACGGGGCGATACTTATATTTCCAGTAAGTAGTTAACACTTTGATTATCTGATTAATTTTAAAAGCCTGCGCATAGCGCAGGCTTTTAAAATTTTTACTTTTTCAGAACTTCTACATTAATATTTTGTTTAGTTTTGTTAAAATTTTTATCTATAACTTCTATTTCAACAATATGATTTCCAATAGATAAATCTTTGTTTATATTAACTGGGTAAGATATATATCTATCAGTAATTCAAGTTACTACAGTTGTTCAGTCAATTCTAATATTTATAGTTCTAATATTAGAATCATCAAATACATTAGCTTTTAAATTGAAAAAAGTTCACTCATATATCTTTATATCTCAATCTATAGGATTTTCTAATTCTATAATAGGAGCTGTAATATCTTTTTCTAGTACTACGATATTTATTGATTCAGTATTTGTTGAATAATATTGAGTATCTAAAATTCTTATAGTTATTTTTACTTTTTTATTTGAATAACTAGAAGAAATATTGAAATATCATTTATAAGTTCATTCTTTTTTATTAGATAAATCAATTTCATCTACCACATTTCAATTTATAAGTATTTCAGCTTTTAATAAAGTATTATTACTTGCGTATGCAAATTCTATATAATTAGTACCTATAGAAAAAACTTTATTTTCTACAATATTTGTTTTAACTGCAATTTTTGAAACAATTCAACTTCTTTCACAAGAATTATTGTTGAGAGATGTTATTAAATTAGGTATATTTCAATATTTTTTTATAAATGCTTCAGATTTTGACCGTTCAAAAACTGGTTCTTCCCAATCAGAATTAGTTGGATATAGGGAGTGTAATTCAACTAAAGTCATTTCTTTTATTGCTGCTTCTGGTGTGTTTTCAGATACAAGTCAATTACATAAAATATCTATTTTAACATTTTTGAAACTATTATCATAAGCTTCTGGTTTATTTAAAAATAAAGACTCTACTAAATAATTACTACTTTTATTTTCTGGATTAGGTAATAATCAAGAAATTTCAGATATATTTATTTTTTCTATTCATTTTGGTTCTTCCCATTTTTCTGCTTTTATTCAATTATGAACATAATTCATATAATCATGCATTATAGGTCAAGCTCACTCTAATCAGTTTCATAAATAATTTAGTTTTTCTCAATTGGTATTTCAAGCCCAAACTACAGTTGTATAACTTGGTGTATATCAAATTGTCCATAAATTACTAGGATAAATACTTTTTATTCAATTTGTAGTAAATTGTTTTGTTGAAGTTCATGTTTTTGCTGCGATAATTCTATCTTTTAATGCTAAGAAACTATTCCGTGATTCAGGTCTACTTGAAGTATCAGATAAAATATAATTATTTATATATGCTTGAGCTTCCGGAATTACTTGTTCTCAAGTACTATCTTGATATTCTTCAATTGTATTTCATTTTCAATCAATAATTTTTAATATAGCTGTTATTTCTTTTTTCTCTCACATATTAGCATAAACTGTATAAGCATTTGCTAATTCTAAAGGAGTCATTTCTCAGGTTCATAAAGCAAGTGGAGCTCAATATTGTCCATTATGATTAAGTGAAGTAACTCACAGACTTTCCATAAAATTAACAACATTTTCTTCTCATCAAGCCATGTATAACATTTTTACTGCTGGTATATTTCTAGAATTATTTAAGGCTGTTGAAATATTTATTTTTCACATAAATTTTCAATCATAATTAGCAGGAGTATATTGGCTAGAAAATTCTGTTTCTAAATCATAAATAGGTGTTTTTGTTCATATAGCTTTATTTGCCATTCATAAATTATATACAAATGGTTTAAAAGTGCTTCAAGGTTGTAATTTTGAAGTTATAATATTTACATTTCATTTATTTTCTGAATCAAAATAATCTCTAGATCAAACCATTGCAACTATTTGTCCAGTTTTATTATCAATAGATATTAGTGCTGCATTATTAGCATCAAATTTTTCTTTATTTGTTGCTGAATATTTTTCTATTAATTCTTCTGCTTTTTGTTGCTTTTCTGGATCAAGAGTTGTATAAACTTTTAATCATCAGGCCTCTACAACATCTTCTCAATATTTTTCTTCTAAATATTCTTTGATATAAAAAACAAAATGAGGAGAATCAATTTTTTCTATTACTTCATTAAATTTATATCAAATTCAAGAAGTAATAGCATCTATATATTCATTAAAAGTAATATAATTATCTTCAAGCATTCTTCAAAGAATAAAATCTTTTCTTCATGTTTGATATTCAATATAATAATCCCCATATTCTAACTTAATTCCATTTAAAAAATTGAGTAAATCAGAATATTCTGATATAGTACAAGAATCATTATCTATTCTTAAATTTATTTTAAAATCATTTGGATAAACTCAACAAATTAATCATCTAGTTGTTCATTCTAATTTTTTAGTTTTTAATTCTTTTAAATAATTATAAAAGTAATCTACTATTTCTTGATTATTTTCTACATCTGTATAAGTAACAATTTCTGTTATATTTTCATTTTCAGTTTTTGGATAAAAGTATAAATATCAAACTGTTCTTTCAGGATAATTATAAGGTGAGTAGTAAGTAGGTCATTTAGGTAATGAAGCTAAAATAGAAGATTCTAATATTCATAAATTTTTGGCATTTAAACCAAAAAATGTTTTTGATGCTTGTTCTATTCAATATGCATTATGTCAAAAAGCTATTTTATTTAAGTATAATTCAAGAATTTTTTCCTTAGATAAAGAAGAAGATAATTTATAAGAAAGATAAATTTCTTTTATTTTTCTTTCAATGGTTCTTTCATTAGTTAATATAGTGTTTCTTATTAATTGTTGAGTTAATGTAGAAGTTCATCCAATTGAATCAGTTTTTCAAATTACTCTATATATTACTGCTCTAATTAATCAAATAAGATCAACTCATGGATTTTCCCAATATCTTTTATCTTCTCATGCAACAAGTGCATTAATCATATTAGAACTAATATCTTCAAAATCAATATAAGTTCTTTTTTCTTTAAATATTTTATATAATTCTCAACCATTTCTATCATAAATAGTTGTAGACTCAGCTATTTCTAAATTTTTTAATTCTTCAATTGAAGAAGGTAAATCTTTTATATATTTTTGATAAAGAATAAAACTTCAAATTCAAAATAATATAATAAATAAAAAAATGGAAATTAATATAAATTTTAATATAAAATTTCAACTCTTTTTTTTCTTTGTATAATTTTTTTTGGTATAACGTTTTTTTATAGTTCTTTTTTTTGTGTTTTGGATATTTTTATTAGAACCAGGCGTTATTTTTCTTTTAGTAAAATTCATATATTTTAAAATACTTGGTTAAAAACTTTTTTATAATCTTCTCAAATTACAATTTCTATATTTACATCTAACTCTTTTGCAAACTTAACTCAATCTGTTTTTTCTAATTTTATATTAGGAAAAAAATCTTTTAGAGTTTGTATTATTTTCGAATCTTCTTCTAAATTATTATAATAAATAATAGATTCAGTGTAAATTGTTTGTGTATTTCAAATAGATTTTTCACTTGGTATGTTTAATCAATATTTAGCAAGATTATCAGCAAGAAGAGATGCTAAAAAATTAATAGATAATGAATTTAAAACATTAATTTTATAATTTTCTGTATATAAATCAGAGTTATTAAAAATTAAATTAGTATATTTATGTATTTCATCATAATTTGAAATATTAGTAACATCACATCATTCAGGTAATAAAATAGATGCTCATCAAAAAAATTCTCTATTAGGAGTATATAAAAATCATCAACTAATACAATTGTCACTTCAATAAAAACAAGAATCATTTAAATTAAATGATTGTAATTTCAAATTAGAACTTTTTACTTTAATAGCTAATTTTAATACATCTTGTAATTTTAAATCTGTATATATGTATTCAGTAAATACATTATATAACTCTTTTATCTTTGATGGAGAATTTAAGAAATATCAAGCAGTTAATTTATTTCTTATTGCATCAATTATTTGTTGTTGTCTAAGACTTCTGTCAAAATCACTTGTTGAATGTCTACTTCTAGCATATTTAAGTGCATTTTCTCAAT
>CAZJHB010000049.1:0-8234 GCA_964545685.1 uncultured Candidatus Peribacteria bacterium
TCATTATCTGTTTCATTATCTGTTTCATTATCTGTTTCATTATCTGTTTCATTATAAGAATCATCTTTTATACACCTAACAGAAGATCTAGAAGATTTACTACGACTTGTAATTGCTAAAAAATTATCTCCCGAATACAATTGACGCATATATGCACTATCAGTTCTAAATGAACTTGAAGACCATAAATAAGCATTTTTACCACGATGAGTAAAATGACTAGAATTTTCAGAACGACCTGCTAAAGGCATTTTAAGAGCATGTACTAGATTATTTCTATCTGTTTTTAACTTATATCATAACCATCACAATCATTCATATCCAGACAGATTACAATCAACACATCAGTTTAAATTTGTTTCAAGTATAATCCATTCCATATGAGTTGGAACATGCCGTCAATTAGGACAAGGACAACTAGAATTAGTTTGTGTAGCAAAAAAATCTCATCAAGTACAATTTATATTCAACGAATCCCAACTATATAGTTTTCACCATATATTATCTACTCAATATATTCAATTATAATCACTCTCTTTTGTATTATATCAATAACAAGTAGTTAATCAAGTATTATTTCAATTATAATCCCGACAACTTCCACCAGATTCATAAGTAATTCAATCTCACAATGTTGAATTACATCATGCCCACACTTGATCTCATACAACTATATCTGGTATATCACAATTTGGATCTAAATCCATCCATGTAACAGATTCATTTCATTCATCAATTTCAGAAATATTTCATTCATCAATTTCAGAAAGATTAAATAACATTCTATCTATTTCATAGTTAAAATATAATACAAAATTATTTAGTTTAATATTATTTGGAGAATAATTTAGTAAAAAATTAAGTTGAACATTTAAAGCTTTTAAAAATGTAATAAATTCTATTTTAGTACTTGTATTTTGTCGTGCTTCTATTTGATTAACAAATTTTTCTATTTTAGTTAGTAATTCAGAATTAAAATAACTTGAATAAGGATTATCTGATATATTAGCAAATACTTTTCCTAAAACAAAGCTTATTGTAATAAAAAAAAATAACAATATAATAACTAGTTTTTTTCTACATTTTTTCATAATATATTAAGGTAAAATAATAAACTAATATTATAATATATTTTTCACATAATATGTCAAGGAAATTTATTACTACCAAACGAGTTAATATATTAAAAAATAATCCTAATTTTTAGGATTATTTTTTACTTTAAAATTCAATAAAAAAGTCAAAAAAAAATTGCAAAAATCAATAAAAAAAGTATAATGTTAGTATAAATTAATAGCTTAATTTTAAAAAACTAACTATAAAATATGTATAATTATCAAATGCCTTCATATAACAGATTAGAAGATTTATTTAATGAAGTATTTAATTTAGAAATAAGTCAAACAAGTTTATTTAATTTTAATAAAACTTGATATGAAAAATTATGAATTTTTGAAGATAAACTAAAAGAATTTTTATTAATTCAAGATTTACTTCATGCGGATGAAAATGGAGTAAGATTAAATTGAAAAAATAATCGGGTTCATGTAAATTCAAATGACTTTTTTTTCAGTTGGTAGTAACCCTAAATTACTTTTAAATTGTGTTGATGGGATTTTTTCTATTATATATATTTTTAAATTTTTTTTCCACCAAAATTTAGATTAAGCCTATTGAAAATTCCCTCTAAAAAAAAAAGCAAAAATTATTTGTATATTTTGTTTTTTTAAATAGAATAATTTTAATTATTCTCTAACAAATATCAGAAATGAAAATAAAAAAAATATACAAAAATCACAAAAAAAAAATCTACATTACTTTAACTTTATTATTGATAATCTGATATTTTTCTTTTTTTTATTGAAAAAATGATTGATTTTTCTCTGCTAAAGATTTAGAAGTAAAAACCATTGATTCAAAAAAAGATTTTGAAGAAATAATTGTAAAAAATATATATGATAAAATTAAAGAATCCTGCAAAAATCATAAAACAAAACATACTTATACTAGAAATACTTGGGAAATTGATTCCGCATGAGAAGATAATTGACTTGATTTTAGTTTAAATGATGATTCAGCTTTAATATGATCAAGTGAATCAATTAGTAATGATTTTGATATACCATCTATAAGTTTTGATTGATGAAATATAAAAAAAGAAACAATTGAAAATATTAGTTTTTCTGAAACAAATATCCAAAAAAAAGAAGTAGATGAAGGAGATATTTTAAAACAAACTAAAGATTATATTTTTTATTTTTCCAAAAATAATTCAAAAATCTACATTATAAAATCCCCTATAAACTGAGAAGAAATAAATATAGCTAATACAAAAGCTGTTTTTGAAATAGAAATTCCTTCAAATATTACTTTAAATTGAGAACTTTTTGTAAATGATGACAGACTTATTTATCTTGCATCTAAAAATTTATATAATAATAATAATACAATAGTATGAATTTATGATATTTCTAATTTATCTGAACAAAAAGTAAAACTAGTAAAAATTTTTGAAACAAAATGAGAATATTTTAAATCAAGATTAATTGATAATAATTTATATTTAATTAGTAATTTTTCACTAAAGTGATACAAAACTCAATTTTGTAATATTTTAGAAAATGAAAATAATTCGGGTCTGTGAGAATTCATTAATTTCTTTACTTGAATGAATTTTAATTTTTGATTAAATGAAAAAATATACAATGAACTTAAAGAAGAATTAGAATCATTTTCATACAAAATTGATAATTTTGATATGACATTTAATTGAGAAAATAAACAAATCTGAGATTTTAAAATTTTTTATACTGAAAAAGATTTAGATGAATCAATTGAAAATTTAAATTTTAGTATAGTATCTACAATTAATATTGAATCAAAAGATAAAAAAGATTCTCAAGTAATTGTTTTTTGAAATTTAGAAAATTGAGAAATCCACATGACTTTAGATAATTTATATCTAGTAAATTCATATTATAAAGCTGCAAAATGGAAATGTGATTATATAGATATATGTTATAAAGAATTTGCTTCAAATAATTTTACTTCAATTTCAAAAATTTCTTATGATGAAAATGATTTAAAATACCAAAATACTTCTATTATACCATGAAAACCAATTAATCAGTATTCTATGGATGAAGACGAATGATATTTTAGGATTTTTACTATAGATAATAGTAGTTGGAGAAATAGTACTTCCCTATTTGTATTTAATGAAAAAATGAAATTAATTTGAGAACTTGAAAAAATTTGACAAAGAGAAGATTTTAAAACTGCAAGATTTATATGAGATAAAGCATTTTTGGTTACTTTTAAACAAATTGATCCACTTTTTGTTATTGATTTACATATTCCTTCTACTCCAAAAGTAATATGAGAATTAGAAATACCTTGATATAGTAACTATCTTCATCCTTATTGACAAGTATGAACAAAACAATATTTAATCTGATTAGGAAAAGAAAATAATGATACAAAAGTTGATTTATATGAGATAGATTATGATAAAAAAGATATTTGATGAAATATTGAAGTTAATCAAAAATATTCCTATAAATTTGACTGATATTCTAGTCAATCGCCAGCAGAAGAAAATCCAAGAGCTTTTGTTTGGAATAGTGAGGAAAAATTACTTTATTTACCTATATATATAAATAATCAAAAAAATAATTTTACTTGATTAAAAGTTTTAAATATTGATTTAGAAAATTGAATAAACGAAACTGAAAGTAATGCTGTTATAAATACTGATATTAATAACTCTAGAGTTTGATATTATAATTTAAATAATAGCAAATCTTCATTTTTTGTAAGTCCTGATTTTATTTGATTTTTTTGAGAAAATAATGAATCAAATATAATTAATTTTAAATAAAAATTTATTTTATTTTTTAATTTTTTTGCTAATGCCTCTTACTTTTTTGATAACTTATATTATTTTTAGTTACCTAATTTACAGAAAAAATAAAATGAGTAAAAAAAATTTATCTTATATTATTAGATTAACATGATTTTTTGGTATTTTACTTTTATTTTTATTTCTTATTTATTCTGATGCCACTAATTCTCTATCTAACGTTTTAATTATAAAAAGTTTTTATTTTTTATATTTTACTTATTTTATTACATTTTTTATTTTTATATTTAAATATAAAAAAATTTCTATAAGAAATAAAATAATAATAAAAAATAATAAATGAAATATAGAAAAAATTATTAATAATTCATATCTTATAGCGTTAATAATTACTTCTATAAGCATTTTAATTTTTAAATCTAGAATTGAACTTATTGAAATTTCTCTATGTGTTTCTTTTATAATTATTCCTATTTATTTAATATTTGAAAATAAACTTTTGTGAGTAAAAGTAAAATAATTTATCTTTTAATTTATAATTATGTTTTTAATTTCGTTAATAATATTTCCTTGAATTTCTTATTTTTTATTTGAAAAATATAAAGAAAATATAAAAGAATTAAATTGAGTTTCAAAATTAATTGGTTTAATTTGATTGTTTTTATTAGTTTGATTTATATATTTAGAATATTATAAAAATAGTGAAGAACTATTAAGTATTATTATAATAACCTATATAATAACCTTTTTATTTTTCTATTTAAAAATAGCATGAATACAAGTAAAAAATACTGAAGAATTGGTGAATAATAATTTTACATTAAATAATTTATTCCTAAAAATTATATTTTTTTGATATGTATTTATTTTCTGATTTTATATATCTAATTCTGTAGATAGAATCTTTAATTATAATGATTTGGGATTTTTTATTTGAATATTTATTTGATTAACATTTATTTTTTCAGTAATTTTTCAATTTTTAGAATTATTAAAAAATCAAGTATTAACAAGTAAAGTTAAAAAAAATAATTTTCGCTTGGAATTAAAAAAAGAATTAAAAAAAGAAATTTTAGAAGAATTAAAAATATAAATTGTATTTACTTATATATAAATAAAAAAGGATGAATCTTATATTCACCCTTTTTTATTTTCAAACAATTTTTTAACATTTTATTTCCTCTTATTTTTACTGTATAACTTTTTGAAACAAAAACTAATATTTTGTTAAAATTTTAGTGTAAAATGATGTATTAAAAAGGTAGGATAACTTAAAAATATATACTTTTTTATTTTTTTATATAATGCTTTAAATTAGAGATTATTTCTAATATAAAAACACCCTACAATGCTTTTTTTTATTTTGTCAACTCTTTTTATTAGTGTAATTCTCAAAAAAATGTTATAATAGTTATGTAAGTTACATTTAAAACTTACATGTTCGTTAAAATAAAATTTTACTTCATTAGAATGGGCCTTACAAAAACCTAGTAAGAATTCCTAATAAAAAACATCACTTTTTTAAAAGTGAAACAAAAATAAAAACAAAAAACAATGAATTAAGGTTATATCTGTTTAAAAGTTAATTTTTAATTTTTAAAGTTAATTTTTAAACAGATATAACTATAAAAAATTCATTAACAAAAATACAAAAGTACACAAAATAACAAATGTACATAAAAATAAAAACAAAAAAGCATGGTGAATAGCTTTTAAATAATCACCTAAATGAGGTTAAATTTTAGAAAAGTTGAACACTTTTCACTATAAAGCAAAGGTTAGTTTTATAAAACTGATCTAATATCCCCTAGACAAAGAACAAATAATATTATGTCTAGGAAGTGATAATTAGACATAATATTAAACTTGAGTCACTATTACCAAATTATACTCAAGTTTTTTTATTGCCTAAAAAATTCTTTACAAATAAATTAAAAACTATAATATATAAATGTAATATACAAAATTAAATAAAAAAAGTTATGTTAAAAAAAGAAATTAAGCAATTATGAAAATTAATTAAAAAAGCTAATAAAATACTATTAGTTAGTCATATTAGAATGGATGCTGATACTTTTGGTAGTACAAGTGCTTTATATTATATTTTAAAAGCTATGTGAAAAGAAGTAAAAGCTACTAATGAAGATAAAGCACCTAAAAATTTTAATTTTATGAAATCTAATAGAATTATTTCTCAAAATATAAAAAACCTTAATCCTGACTTAGTTATTTCACTAGATGTTTCTAGTTTAGAAAGATTATGAATTATATACACAAAAAATCAAAAATATTTTGAAAAAAATTTTGTTATGATTGATCATCATATATCTAATGAAGGTTATTGAAATTTAAACATAATAGATAAAAACGCTTCTTCTACTTGTGAACTTCTTTATGAAATAATTAACAAATTAAAATATCAAAAATATATTACTCCAAAAATTGCAACTTTACTTCTTGCTTGAATTTATACAGATACAAATATATTTTACAACCTAAATACAACTTCAAAAACTTTTAAAATAGCTGCAGAATTAATAGAATATTGAGCTAATTCTAGAGAAATAATGTTTACTTTTTTTAAAAAAAGAACATACAATAAATCAAAACTATGGTGAGAAGCATTAAAAGGTTTAAAAGAAACTAAAGACTGAAAAATTGTTTGGTTAACTATAAAAAAAGAAATTTTTGAAAGAACAAATACTTCAGACAGAGAAACTTCTTGACTAATAAATGAATTTCTTGCAAATATTGAATGAATGAAAGTATGTTTTATCTTATATGAATTAGAAGTATGATGAGTAAAAGCTAGCTTTAGAAGTAATAATTTTAATGTATCAAAATTTTGTAGTAAATTTTGATGATGATGACATAAGCTAGCTGCTTGATTTACTTTAAATGAAAATATTGAAAAAATTGAAAAAAAAATAATTAAAGAATTAAAAAAAGAATTTTAATAAAAAATAATAAATAAAAAATGATAAATAAAACTCAAATAATTGATGAAATATTAGAAGTTTGATTAAAAAATATTGATAATCTAAATAGAGATAATTTTCATAAATTTAAAAATAAAATTTATTGAAAATATAAGTTACCTAAACCAATAGCTAGTATAGAAATCATTGAAAGATATAATGAATTAATAGCTAATTGAGAATTAGAAGAGGATTTAAGATTCAAAAAAATTCTTAGAAAAAGATGAGTAAGGAGTTTATCTGGTGTAACTGTAATAAGCTTACTAACAAAATCTTTTTCTTGTCCTTGAAAATGTATTTATTGTCCTTCTTTTGAATGACTTCCAAAATCATATATACCAAATGAACCAGCTGTTATGAGAGCTGAACTAAATAAATTTGATCCAATAATGCAAATTCATAATAGATTAAGAGCATTGGAAGTTACATGACACAAAATTGAAAAAAATGATGTAAGAATAATTTGATGAACTTGGTCTGTTTATCCAGAAGAATATAAAGAAAATTTTATAAAAGAAATATATGATGCTTTTAATAGTTATGATTATATGAAAGCTCATATAGAAAAAACTGATTTATCAAGTGAAAAATTTGCAAGTTTCAAAATAAAAGAATGATATCAAGTAAAAAAATCAAAAACATTAGAAGAAGCTAAAAAAAATAATGAAACTGCTAAATTAAGAGTAATTTGAATAGCAATAGAAACAAGGCCAGATTTAATAACACCTGAAGAAATTAAAAAACTTAGAAGATATTGAATAACTAGAGTAGAGATAGGTTACCAAACAACTATTGATGAAATAAATATTTTAAACAAAAGATGACATACAAATAAAGAAAGTATAAAAGCAACAAAATTATTAAAAGATGCTTGATTTAAAGTTGTTGCACATATGATGCCCAATTTATTATGATCTAATCCTGAAAAAGATATAGAATCTTTAGCTACAGTTTTTGATAATCCTGATTTTAGACCTGATGAATTAAAGATATATCCTATGGTTGTAACAAAAAATTCACAATTAACTAAGATATGGGAAAATTGATGATTTAAAGCATATGATGATGAAACTATAATTAATCTTACCGCTACTTTGGAAAAAATGATTCCAGAATACGTTAGATTAAATAGAACTTATAGAGATATTCCTTGAACTGAAATATTAGAATGAAGCAAAATAAGTAACCTTAGACAAATAGTAGAAAATAAAATAAAAGAGGAATGAATTAAATTGATAGATATAAGGCATAGAGAAATAAAAGATCAAAAAAATGATCCACAAAAAGCTAAACTTAATATTCTTGAATACAAAGCCTCTTGAGCAGTAGAATACTTTTTGACTTTTGAAGATCCTGAAGATAGAACTATTTTTAGTTTATTAAGATTAAGATTA
>CAZJHB010000050.1:0-4058 GCA_964545685.1 uncultured Candidatus Peribacteria bacterium
TACAAAATCTAATGAAGAAGTAAGATATAAACATAGATATATAGATTTGAGAAGAAAACCAGTTTTGGATAATGTTATATTTAGAAGTAAATTTTTAAATTATACTAGAAATTGGTTTACAAAAAATGATTTTTTAGATGTTCAAACTCCACTTTTTACTGTAAGTTCACCTGAATGAGCTAGAGATTATTTGATTCCTTCTAGATTAAATCCAGGTAAATTTTATGCACTTCCTCAAGCGCCACAACAATATAAACAATTATTAATGGTTGGATGAATTGATAAATATTTTCAAATAGCTCCTTGTTTTAGAGATGAAGATCCTAGAGCAGATAGACATGCTTGTGAATTTTATCAAATTGATTGTGAAATGAGTTTTGTTGAACAAAAAGATATTTTTAAAGTAGTTGAAGAATATATATTTGATATAGTGAAAGATCTTAGTAAAAAAACTATATTGGAAAAAAAGTTTTTTCATATGACATATGATGAAGCAATGGAAAATTATGGAACTGATAAACCAGATATAAGATATGATATGAAACTTATTAATGTTCTTCCTATTTTTACAAAATCAACAAATGAGATTTTTTCATCTATAGCTAGTAATAATATTGCAAACAGAATAAAAGCTATAAAAGTTACTAATGGTGATAATATTTTTTCAAAGACTCAAATGAAAAATTTTGAAAAATATGTTAGACAATTTGGGGCTCAAGGTTTAGGTTATTTTCAAATGAAAGAAGACTGATTAAAATGACCTTTAAATAAATTTTTTACAGAAGATGATTTAAATGAAATTGTAAAAGTAACAGATTTAAAAGTATGAGATGTTGTATTTTTTGGAGCTTGAGAAAAAAGTGTTGTTTTAAATTATATGTGAAGATTTAGGGAACATTTATCTGAACTAATTTGAAATTTAAAAGATGAAAATACTCTTGCTTTTGCTTGGATTAAAGATTTTCCTATGTTTAGTGAAAGTGAAATTGATTGAAGTTTAGATTTTGATCATAATCCATTTTCAATGCCAAAAGGTTGAGTAAAAGCATTTGATAATGTTGATTTAACTTCAATAAAATGAGAACAATTTGATTTATCTTGTAATGGTTTTGAAGTATTATCAGGTTCTATACGTAACCATGATATAGAAAGTTTAGTTAAAGCTTTTAATATTGTAGGTAGAGATGAGCAAGAAGTAAAAGATAAATTTGGAGCTATGTATGAAGCATTTCAATATTGAGTACCTCCACATGGATGATTTGCTATTTGAATGGATAGGTTTATGATGATTTTAAAAGATGAAGATAATATTAGAGAAGTATATGCATTTCCAAAATCTGGTAAAGCCCAAGATTTGATGATGAATGCACCTTCTAAAATTGATGATGAACAATTAGAAGAATTACATATAAAAATAAATGAACAAGAATAATTTTTCTAAAAAAATAATTTCAGTAAGAGGGCGAACCTTGTGTTCGTCTTTTTTTTAATATAGTGTATTTTTGTTTTTTAACACATTATATGTTATAATTTAAATATATTAGATATTAATTATTAAAAAATGTTTAAGAAACTTTTTAACAAAAAGTCTAAATTTAGTCTACAAACTAAATTTAAAAATAAATATAATATTTTATTTTTGGTATTGGCTATTTTTTATTTATTATTACTAATTTGATTTTATATAAATCAAATTAAAATAGTTGAAGAAATTCATAATAATACTAAGTCATTTATAATTGAAAAATAAATAAATAATTATAATTTTTCATAAAGTTTTAAAATAATCTTTTTAATTTTAAAAAGATTATTGTTAGACTTTATTTTAAATCTTCCATATAAATTTTTTTAAATTTATCAATTATATTTTTATTTTTAATTAAAATCCCAATCTCTCTATTTTTATCCAAACTATAAGTAGAGAAATTAATACTTCATATATATAAATATTTATTATCTATTAATATAGCTTTTGCATGTAGACTATTTTTAGTTAATTTAACTATGTTAATTTGAGAATTTTTTAAATCTTTATAAATATTATTTTTTTCAATATCTTTATCTACTATTAAGTTTATATTTATTCATATTTTTGATTTATTTATAAGTAATTTTTTAAAATTTTCATCTTCTAGGTAAGGGAAGTACATATCTATATTTTCTTTAGCATTTTTAATTAAATATTCTAATTTATTTCTAGAATAATTTGGAGATAAAATAATATTTTCATTATAAAAAATATTGTTTTTTCAATCAAAATCATTTATAAATATTTTTTTTAAAAGATTTACGCTATTTTTATCAATTAAAGATACATAAAACTCTCTATTTTCTTCAAAACTTGAATATGTAAAATTTCAAGTAGAAATAATCACTTCATCATCAATTATTAGTAATTTTGAATGATTTAAAGAAAAATTATCAGGATTTGACCAAATTACACTAATGTTGTTTTGTTTTAATAATTCATAAGTTATATTATTAAAACTAGTAGTCATATATGGAGATTTTTCTAAAATAATTTTAATATCGATATTTTTATTTTTTGCATTTATAATTGAATTTAAAATGCTTTTTTCACTTAACATATAAATTTCTAAATATATTTTTTCTTTAGCATTATTTATTTTTTCAATTATTATATTTAAAGGATTTTCATCTGGTCAGTATATTAAATATGTATTATCTAAATATTCAATTTTATCAAAATTAAACTCTTTTATTTGTTGTTCTAATTTTTTATTTTCTTTAATTAATTGGAAATTTTTTTCATGAAACTCAATGTATTCAGAAGAGTATTTTAAAGAAAAAATTGTTATGAATAATATTATAAATAGTATTTGAAATATCTTATTTTTCATTGTTTATTATTTAACAAATAAAAAAACTCTTTAAACAAAGAGTTTTTTATCAATAATTATTTTTCTCCAAAGGAGAGGTTTGTACCATCATTAGCGAGGGTTAGAGTGATGTTAATTACTATCCAAAAATTTTTTTAAACACACCTCATTTATTTACATTTAATTTTTTTTCTTGAGCTATATTCTCATATAATTCTCTTTCTTTTTTTCATAATTTTTTAGGTATTTTTATTTTTGTATTAATAATTAAATCTCATTTTCTATCACTATTAATTTGTTTTACTCAATCTCATGAAATTTTGATATTTGTATTAATTTGAGTTCATGCTTTTATATCTATATTTCTTTTTCAAATAATTGGAATATTAATTTCTTTTTTTGTTCAAAGAATAGCTTCAATTACTTCAATTTCTAAATCATAAAAAAGATCATTTCATTCTCTTTTTAATCATTTTTCTTCAAGTTTTACATTAAATTTTATATATAAATCTCAATTAGCTTTTGTTCATACTCAATGGTTTCATTCTCATGACATTTTAATAATCATTCAATCATCAATTCAAGCAGGAATATCTATTTCTATTTCTTTTCTTATAGTTTTTCTTTTTTCTCAATTACATGATTCACAAATATGCTCAAAAGTTTCTCATGTTCATTGACATTTATCACAAATTTTAGTTTGTTGAATAGTTCAAAACATACTTTGAGAAGTATAAATTACTTTTCATTTTCAGTTACATTGTGAACAGTTTTTTTTACCACTTCATCATTCTCAATCACATTTTGAACATGTTTCTTTTTTGTTGAATTTAATTTTTTCTTTTCATCCTAAAATACTAGTTTTTAGATTAATATTCATATTTGATTCTATATCTTCTCCTCTAAAAGTAGTTTGTCTTTTTCTACTATTTCCTCAAAATCCTCATCCAAAAAAAGATTCAAAAATATCTCATAAATCTACATCTACTCATCATCAAAAACCTCATCCTCAGAAAGGACTACCAGAAGTTGAACCATATGTATCATATTGTTGTCTTTTTGTATCATCGCTTAATACCGAATAAGCTTGATTAATTTCTTTGAATTTTTTTTCTGATTCTGCGTCTCAAGCATTTCTATCTGGATGATATTTCATTGCTAAACGTCTGTAAGCTTTTTTAATATCATCTTTAGAAGCTCATTTTTCTAATTCTAATA
>CAZJHB010000050.1:4158-8185 GCA_964545685.1 uncultured Candidatus Peribacteria bacterium
AATCTAGATTTTCTAAATCCTCTTCTGATTCAACTATATCATTTGCATTTAATATTCTTTGAAGATAAGAATCTGCATCTTCTAAATCATCTACATAATCTTCATATTGATTAAAATTTTCTTCAAATCATTTTAATTTTTCTAAAGAATATTTTCTTGAAATGTATTCAGAAATACTTTCTCTTGATTTTAAAAATAGATATATATCAAAATAAGGTGAAATATTATTTTCAAAATAATCTTCTTCAAAAAGATTTGATAGACTTTCTAATATATTTTCATTTAATTCTTTTATTGAAATATTAAAGTCTATTCATAAATTTTCATTAAATTTTTTTCTATATTTGAAAAATTGACTTAATTTTTTCATTGCTTTATTATATACTTGTCTTCATCTTTTTTTAGTTCTATCACTTTCATTAATTTTTTCTAATTCTATTTCTATATATTCTTTGTCATTTTTAGAAAAAATATTTATTTCTAAAAAATTATTTAATGTTTCTAAATCTATTTCTGAGGAATTTTCATTTTTTAATACATTAAATAAATCTATTCATCAAAAATATGGTTCTTTTTTTTCTAAATTTATTGAAATATGTGGATCAATATCTCATTTTATAAGTACAATATCTGATCTTATATCTGAGATAGAATTATCACATAATTCTCTTAATTCTAAAAGATTTTCTTCATCTCAACTATTCCATAAATTATTAAATATTTTTTGTAATTTTTTATGAAAATTTTCTGGTATATTTCTTTTTAACCTATTTTCAAAATTTGGTCTTTTTGATTCAATTTTTAATATTTTTCTTTCTAAATGTTTAATTTTTTTCTTTTTTTCTAATTTTTTGTTATTAAATTCTCTAATTTTTTCACTATCTTTTTTATTTAATTTATCTTTTTGTTTTATATTATCAATTTCTTTATTTATATTATTTATTGATGAAAATAAATTTTTAATTTCTTGTTTTAAATCACTAGCATCTCAAGATATTAAAAATTTAAAATTAGAATATTTATTTTTTAAACTATTTAATTTATTTCTTTTTGAATTAATTTTTTGATTAATTAATTTAGTTTCTTCATAATCATTAGTATTTTGTAGTTCAAATGTTAATTGATTAATTTCAAAATCTAAATCATTTATTTTTGATTGAATTTCATCACATTCAATTGGATATGTTTCATCAATTTTACTTTTAAATTCTTCAATTAATGAATAAATAGTATTTATATTTTTTATTTTTCATTTCATAGAAGAAATAGAAGATTTTAATTTTTTACGATTTTCTATTTTTTTATCTATTATTGTAAAAAATTCTTTTTGTTGTTTTTCTCATAAATTACTTATTTGTCATAATTGAGTAAAAAGTAAATTATCTAAAAAAGGTTTCAAAGAAGTTTGTAAAAAATCTTTAGAAAAATTATTTTTGAATTTTCTTAATTTTCAAAATCAAATTGAACATTTTTGTTGAAAACTTTTAATTTTACTTTTATTTTCTAATTTTTTCTCTCTTAATTTTTTTTCTTCTTCTGTTTCAGTATCTTCATATTGTTTTAATTTACTTTCTGATAATAAGAATGAAGGAGTAACAACTTTTTCTCACATTAATCTAGGATCAATTTTTTTAATGTATTGTTCTTTTTTATTTCCTATTGTTTTTCTTTTTGTAATATCATATTCTTCAAATAAACCTGGTATTACTACTTTTATATCTGTTCTATCAAGTTCTTTTAAAATAGTTTCAATATCTTCTTTTAATTTTTTTTGTCATTCAATATCTCCATGATTTAATGCAATAGTTGAATCTAATTTTAATTTTCATGTTTTTATAGATTCCACTATATATAATAAAATTTCGCTATGAGATATATGAGAAGAAAAACCATTTATAAACTTACTTTCACATTCTACATTATGGGCTTGTTTATTAAAAACAACATAATTTTTTCACTCGGTTACAATTTGATGTCAAATTGTTCATTTACATAAATATCAAGGGGCTAAAATTTTTGCTTCTTTATCTTTTAAAATCATTTGTAGATGATTCATAATAGCTCATCAATCCATCATTCATGAAGAAGAAAGAATTATATATTGTTTTGGTCAATCATAATATTTATATATATCTTCCCATTCTCATATTTCTAAAAATCTAACCATTACTTTACCAAAAATTTTTTCTTGTACTTTTTCATCTAATAATTCAAATATTTCTCATTCATGTTTTATATATAATTTAATTAAGTTTGCTCCTAAAGGAGCATCTACGATTATTTCTCTATTTAAAAATTGATTTTCATCTTCATTAGTGAATAATTTTTTATCTTTTTGGATTTCTTCTAAAAGTGTCATTAATATTTCTTGAAGTCTTTGTTGAGCAAAACAAGAAATTAAAACATCTCATCTTCATGATTTAATTGATTCTATTAGATCATTTACAGATTCTTCTTTTTCTCTATGTTCTCTTCATCAATAAGTAGTTTCTATTTGTAAAAAATCAACTGGATGTGGAGCTAATTCTGGTTTTCCTAATCTGTTAATATCTTCATCATTATATCTTCCTAAATCTCAAGTTAAAAATACAGAAAAAGCTTTTCAATTGATATTAAATATATTTTTTACTTTTGATTTGATTTCTCACATAGTTAAAAATACAGATGCAGATCATACAACATGTTTTGCATTTGTGAATATACTTCATACAACTTGTCTTAATCAACTTCAATTATTACTAATTTGAAGAAAATTACTAGCTTTTTTAATATCATCTTTAGAATAGGGAATTCATATTTTAAAAATATCTATTATTATTTCGTTATTTTCTATTATTTTATTAATATCTTCTCTTTTTTTTATTCAATATTTTTGTAAAAATTTTTCATGATTTTCAAAATTTTTAATTATTTCTTCAAATGTTTCATCGTTTTTATATTCAGTTAATTGTTTTTTATCTATATCTTTTAAAAAACTATATTGTTCACAAAATGTAAAAGCTGCTTCAAATTGTTTTTTGAATTCTTCTTTTTTTTCAGAAAAATCAGGATTTTCTTCCATTATTTTACTTATATTTTCTTGATATTTTTGCATCCATATTTTTCTAAATCTTCTTTTATCACTTCTTGAGTCTACAGAAATTTTTTCATTGAATCAATTAGCAATTTTTTCTGGAAGATTTTCAAGTATTTCTTGTCCTTTAAGATTTTTATTTCTAGCTTGAATTTTTTTATTAGATATTATATGTTCTTCAGAATAATCTATTGTTTGAATCAAAGACATAACTCATTCAATATCTTCTTCATTAAAAAGCATTTCATTTAGTTCATTGATTACTTTTTTTATATCGTTTTCAGTTTCTACTTTGTAAAAATCTAAGTAATCGTTTATTTCTTTTATAATTTGTTTTGTGTTATAATTTTCTCATAATATATCTTTTAAAAAATTATCAATTTTTTGTTTTTCTTCTTTATCTGAAAAATTATTATTTTTTAATTTTTGTAAATAATTTTTTATTTTTAGAGCTTGTCTTAATCTAAATCAAAGCTTATTATTAATTCTTAATCTTTCTTCTAATTCTTCTTCTTGAATTTTTAATGAATCTAGAAGCATTAATTTTGTTATATCTTTTGATGAATTGGTCATATATATAGCTTTTCTAAAACCATATTTATATAAAAGAGGTAATCTTCATACATGATCAATATGAGGATGAGTTATTACTGTACAGTCAATATCGTTTTCTAAAAGAAATTCTATATTTTTCTTGTTGAAATAATCAGAACCTTCTCATCATTGAAATAGTCACAAATCAGTAAGTATTTTATATCATCAAAGCTCTGTTAAAGTAGCTGATCAAGTTAAGCTTACAATTTCTTTATCTCAAACTTTAAGAGGAACCGAACCATATAGGGTAGAAGTGTTTTTTGACATATGTAATAATTATGGTATAATTACTTTTAATTTATAGTTAAAAAAATATAAAAGTCAAATAGTTTTTTATATTATTTGACTTTTATATTTTTT
>CAZJHB010000051.1:0-8053 GCA_964545685.1 uncultured Candidatus Peribacteria bacterium
AATATGGGAAAAATAATTTGAATTGATCTTTGAACAACAAATAGTTGTGTTGCTTTTATGGAATGATGAGAAGCAAAAGTAATACCAAATGCAGAAGGTAATAGAACTACTCCAAGTATAGTTACATCAAAAGATGGATCTATTATTGTTGGTACTCCAGCAAAAAGACAAGCCATAACAAATCCTTCCAATACTATATTTTCTGCAAAAAGATTTATAGGTAGAAAATTTGATGAAGTACAAGATGAAATTGCGAATGCTCCATATGAAGTTGTAAAAGGAAAATGAGGTGAAGCTCTTATAAAATTTGATTGAAAAGAAGTAAGACCAGAAGAAATTGGAGCACACGTTTTAATGAAAATAAAAGAAGATGCTGAAAAATTTTTAGGACAAACTGTAACAGAAGCAGTTATTACAGTTCCTGCATATTTTAACGATGACCAAAGACAAGCTACAATAAATGCAGGTAAAATTGCAGGACTTGAAGTAAAAAGAATAGTAAATGAACCAACTGCTGCTGCCCTATCTTACTGAGCAGGTAAAAATAAAAATGAAAAAATAGCAGTATATGATTTATGAGGTGGTACTTTTGATATATCAATTCTTGAATTATCTGAAGAAGGTACTTTTGAAGTATTAGCAACTAATGGTGATACTCATTTAGGTTGAGATGATTTTGATAAAAAAATAGTTGATTACATTATCGATGAATTTAAAAAAGACCAAGCTATAGACCTTAGAAATGATCCAATGGCACTACAAAGAGTAAGAGATGAAGCAGAAAAAGCTAAAAAAGAATTATCTAGTACTACTGAATATGATATTAATTTACCATATATTACAGTAGACTCTAGTGGACCAAAAAACTTAATGATGACAATTACTAGAACAAAATTTGAAGAATTAATTTGAGACTTGGTAGAAAGATCTATAGAACCATGTAAAGCAGTATTAAAAGATGCTGGATTATCTGCAAGTGATTTAGATCAAGTTTTACTTGTATGAGGTTCTACTAGAGTTCCATTAGTAGCATCAAAAGTTGAATCATTCTTTGGTAAAAAACCTAATGCATGAATCAATCCTGATGAAGCCGTAGCTATGTGAGCTGCTATCCAAGCAGGTATCATTGGTTGAGATGTAACAGACGTATTATTACTTGATGTTACTCCTTTAACTCTTGGTATAGAAACTATGGGATGAGTTAGAACTCCAATGATTACTAGAAATACAACTATTCCAGCTAACAAAACTGAAACATTCTCTACTGCTGTTGACAATCAACCTAGTGTAGAAATACATGTATTACAAGGTGAAAGAGAAATGGCAGCTGATAATAAATCTTTAGGTAGATTTATGTTGGACGGTATCTCTCCTGCTCCAAGATGAGTACCTCAAATTGAAGTAAGTTTTGATATCAACGCAAACTGAGTATTAAAAGTAACTGCAAAAGATAAAGGTACAGGAAAAGAACAAAACATAACAATTCAAGGATCTACATGAATGGATGAAGCAGAAGTTGATAAATTAGTAAAAGAAGCTGAAGCAAAAAAAGAAGAAGATAAAAAGAAAAAAGAAATGGTAAATGCTAGAAATACAGCCGATTCTACTGTTGCTCAAGCTGAAAAAATGTTAAGAGATAATGCAGATAAAGTTGATGAAGCTGATAAAAAATCAGTTGAAGAAAAAATTGCAAAAGTAAAAGAAGTTTTAGCAAAAACAGACGCTACAAAAGAAGATTTTGAAACTCCAACTAAAGAACTTAATGATACTCTAATGCAAGTTGGACAAAAAGTTTACGCTCAACCTGGTGCAGAACAAGCAGGAGCAGAACAAACTTGAACAAATACAGAAGAAAAAGCTGATGATTGAGTAGTTGATGCAGAAGTTGAAGAAGATGATAATAATTGAAATACTACTAGAGTTTAAAATTAAGAAAAATTCTAAAAAATAGAAATAACTATATGTTATTTCTATTTTTTTGTGTATTTTTGATAAATATGCTAAAATAATATATATAAATATTTATAAATAATGTAAATAAAAATCATGTGATGACTTGAATCAAATAATAGCTCATATTTACAAGAACAATTATTAACTTCTAATACTCCAACAGAAATAAAAGAAGCTATTTTTAATAGCATTGAAAAAGCTGAAAAAAAATTAGAAGCTATTATGAAAAGTCCTGAAAAAAATCCTGATTTTTATCAAAAATGCAAGAAAGATTATGAAATTTTACAAGATATTATTTTATCAGCTTTAGAAACAGAAAATTCAATAGTTGCCAAAGAGTTAGATATGATTAAATCTGAAGTTATGTTAGAATGACAAAATTATAATTGAAAAGAAAGAACATCAAAGGAATGATTGATAAAGAAAAACAAAGTAACAATTTCAAAAAAAACTAAAGAAAATGTAAAATGAAATATAGATAATTCAAAAGATATTTGATATTATGCAGAAAATCCTGATTTATTATCATTAATTGATGATGGAAATTTTCTATTAAAAATTATTGAATACGCAAAAAACAAAAATAAAAATATAACAGAAAGTTTAGGAGTTGAGTACTCACATTCAATATTTAATCTTGAAAATCTAAATCCAAAATTTAGATGAGATATAAATATAATTAAAAATTTACCAATTGAATTTAATTATCAAAATTTAATATTAATAAATCAAGAATTATTAAAAAATCCCAATAATGTAATTGATATATTATGAAAAGATATATATGATATCACTAAATTTTTTTTAATTTTATTAAATATTCATTGAAAAGACAATATATTAAATTTTTTATCTTCTGTATTTAAAAATAACAAATTAAAAAAAGAAATATCTGAATATTATAATTTATTACCACTTTCAATTCAAAAATTAGATACAAATAATAAATTCAATTTAAATAATGAAGATTGGGAACTAAGTAGAATAATATTAGAAAATAATAATGATTCTGATATTAAATCTGATATTCAATATTTATTAAAATATAATATTATTGAACAAAATGACTTAAATTATGAAAAAATTTTAAAAATTAACACATATATACAAAGCTATTGAATTGATGAAATAAAAGATGAACTTAAACTATTATTAAAAAAATGATTTTTGAAACACTCTGAAATTTTAAAAGATTTTATATGATTTGATAAGGAAATTGCAATACTAGCAATAAAAGAAGATAAAACACTTATACCATATATACCTATAAACATTAGATCTGATTATGAATTTAATAAAGAATTTCTAAATGCAAAAAATGAAGAAGAAAAAACAACAATATTAAATTATATTAATTATATAGAATTAAATAGTACAGAATCCATAATTGTTTTATATAAATTAATTAAAAATGATAAAAATCGTTTAACTATTTTATCAAATATAAAAATTAGATCTCAAATATTAAATGTATTAGAAAAAAAAGAATACGTAGTAGCAAATTCTAAAGAAAATACATTAATAAAAAAAATATATGAAGATTATTCAATAATAAATGAAGAAAGTAAAAAACTAAAGAAAATAAAAAAGAAAATAAATAATAATGATTTATACAATACAAAAACTGAAGAACTATTAAATAAAAATATATGAGAAGAAAAATGAAAAAAAATTATGCAAATGTTAAAAATAAATAAAGATATTAAAGAAGATATTTATCATCAATTATTAGAATCTTGCCATAATAAACCAGAAAAAACAAAAGAACTAATAAAGAAATTATTAGATATAAAAATTGAAGAAACAAAAAATAAAGGTCTAAACTTAGAAACAAACTACAGTATAAATTATAACAAAACAAATGAAGAAATAAAAAAAAGTAAAAATGATTTTTTTTACTTACTTACAAAAGAAAAAAAGGAAAATTGAGAAACAAAAGAACAATTTACACAAAGAATAATAGAAAAGTTCTTTAAAGAAAATAAAATAAATAATGAATTAGAAAAAGAAAGTTTAAGAGAAATATTTAAAAATGAATTAGAACTTAGGGAAAATCAATACAAAAAAGAAAATATAGATGATTTTGTATGATATCTTTCATGAAAAATAACAAAAGAAGAATTTGAAGAAGAATTATTTGAAGAAATTAAAAATCTTGATAATTTTAATAACAAAGATATCATAATAAACAATTGAACTATAAACAATATTTCATACCAATATCAAAAATGATCTGATGAAATATTCTTAGGTGAAGAAAAAATAGATATTTCACAAAAAGATAAAGAATTAATGAAAAATAACCCAGAAATTATAAAAGAAATAGTCAATTTTTATTCAATATTAGAAACAGTTTGATTAACAAAACTATGGAATAAAAGAGAAATGATATTTACTTCCCTTTCAAATGTATATTGAGGTTCATTCAAATTAGACTGAAATTACCTTAATAAAAATGAAGTAAAAATTTTTTTAAATAGTATATTAGTTTCTACATGACACCAAGAAATCAAAACTAATTCACTTCAAGAACTTATATCAAAAATTGAAGTAATAAATCAAAATCAAGTAACAACATGAGCTAATAAAACAAATGTTTATTGATTTACAAAATTAGAAAAGATATTTAGAGATAAATTCTTTAATAAAAATTGAAACCTTTGATTCAAAAAACAAAAATTTGAAGATAGTTTAAGAAAAAAGACTTAAATGAACTGCCCCCAAAAAAATGGAATGATAAAAAGGACTAGTTTTTATTTATTATAAGGTAATTTCTGTAAGCTACAGAAGTCATTTTTTTTCTTGTCCATTGTGGACGATTATTATTATAAAAGAAAATATAATTATCTATATGTGATTTTAAAGCTGAAAAAGATTTAATTTTATCTAACTCAATTTCATCTTTCATATGTCAGAAGAATGATTCTCTTGGAGCATTATCTAAACAATTTCACTTTCTAGACATAGATTGAATAATTCAACTATTTTTAAATAATGCTATATAATTAGGATTTATATAATGACTTCACTGATCTGAATGAATTATGCTTCATTTTATATAAACTTTTTTGTGATTCATTTTTGTTCAAGCTTTATATAATTTCATTGTAATCATTCTATATCAAAATTTTCTCTTGTGTTTTAAATACATTTTTTTTATTGCTTCATAATCATCTTTATCCCTAGTTTCTTTTGTTTGTTTAATTTCTACTCTTTTTTTATAAGCATAAAATCAAGAAATGGATATTCAAGCTAGATCACATAAAAGAGAAAGATATAACTTATTTTTCTTATATATTTTTAATATAATACTGAATTTATGACTTTTAGTTAAGTTTTTTTTTATTTTATCATAGCTTTCTTTATAATATTTTAACTTGATTTTATAATATTCTTCCACTTCATATTTATTCATATTTTTTATATTAAAATCATCTTCAACTTTTATTCTTCATTTTCTTTTTGTTCAGAAATAATCTTCTCATTTTTCATTTATTATTTTATTCCATCTAGCAATACATTTTCTCGGAATTACAGAATTAAGTATATAATCTGGAAATTTATATTTTTCAAATACTTCTCTACAAGATAATCAAGACTTCCATAAGACAACAGCTTCATATTTAATATCGTCTTTAAATGTAATATATCTATCAGAACACTTTTCAACACATGGATTTCTTAGTAATTCATTCATTTGTTTTTTCGTATATATTGTTTTTATCATAATAATAATAATAATAATAATAATAATAATAATAATAACTTAAAGTATAAAACTATCTAGTATTATACTTAGTAAAATTACTCCTAACAACTTTTTAAAAAATTTATACTATAACTTTTTATAGAAGGTGTATTGTATTTTTTATAGATAATGTCTTTAATAGAATTTTTTCATTATTTTTGTATAATTATTACTAATATAAAAATGATTCCAAAAATATGCATTTACTGAATTTAAAAGTAACTTTTTTCTTACTTTATAACTTTTATGATGTTTTAAAAATCAAAGATAAGAATTAATAATACTTAAAAAATCTTGTTTTAATTTTTCATCTAATTTTAGGTTATTATTTTCTAGTCTTTCATTTAAAATCTGAACTTTATTATAAAAATATCATATACTTCTTTTTCTAATATATGTTCTATACGGCTTTATAAACACTCATAAAAATAAAACTCACTTTTCATAATTTTGCATGTAAACCTTTTTTGGATGAAGATTTAATCATAAATTACTTTTTAAATAATTATTTATTTGTGGAATTAATTCTTTCAAATAATTTTTATTTTCATGAACAATTATAAAATCATCTACATATCTTCAGTAATATTTTATTTGTAAATCATTTTTTATAAATTTATCAAAATCATTTAAATATATATTTGAAAAAAGTTGACTTGTTAAATTTCAGATAGGAAGTCAGGAATTTAGTTTTGTGAAAAATAAACTTTTATTTTTCGGTAATCAAAGATAATCATTTCTTTTTCACTTAAATATTCAATTTTTTGTTGGATCATTATATATTATTTCTTTTATTAGCTTTATTATAAAATGATAATCAGTATTTAGAGATTTTTCCTTTTTATAAAGAACTTTTTCTATTTTATTAAATAAAATATCCTTATCTATACTCATAAAATATCATGATATATCTAGTTTTAGAATATAACAATTTATTGTGTAATTATTACCACAACTTCTAATAAATTTTTCTATTCTTTTTACTCAAAAACTTGTTCATTTTCATTTCCTACAAGAATAAGAGTCATAAATAAATTCCTTTTCAAAAATAGGAGAAATATAGCTATAAACCAAATGATGAACAACTCTATCTCTAAAATCTCAAGCAAATATTTCTCTTTTCACTGGATGATTTTGTATAAAGTAAATACTTCTTCAAACTTTGTAATTTCAAGATATTAGTTCATTGTATAGTTTTATAAGATTTTCTTCTAGATTGAATTCAAAATCAAGTTGATTGAGTATATTTCTTTTGTTTTTACGAGCATCATAGTAAGATTGAAATAAATCATATAAAAGCATTTGTTTGTTTATCATAAAGAATAAGTTTTATAGAGTATAAAAAAAATCCAGAAAATTCTGGATTCTAAGTAAAATATTTTCAATATTAAGTATTTATCCTTATACACCTAACAGAGAACCCGTTATCCTGATTATTGGCATTGCGGTTTACTGTGGAATTATTCCAATTCAGATTCCTGTTGTACACATTAGTACTAATAGTTGTACTAGACCATAAGTTCATATTATTACCACGATTGTTGAACGTAGAACCATCAGTAGTACGGTTACCTGCTAAAGCTATGGTAATCTCTAATTTTGTATTATATTCAAAAAATATCAAATATAATATCTTTTACTACTATCCAACTTAAGAAAGACAGTGGATTACTAGGATTAATAGGCTCTCTTTATAAAATACTTTGATTTTATAAATTCTGGCCTTAGTTTAATTTTTTATACTTTTTTCCCATGCATATAATTGTTTTGAAAGATTTTCTATTTTTAATATCAAATCAGCAAATTTATTCATTGATATGATTCTTAAATCTCTAGAAAGTCTAAAATACAGTTTTAAAACTTCTATTTGTTCACGAGATTTTTTAATATTTTGTAATCTAGTATCAAAGCTAGAGTTTGCTCTATATATGCTTGTTATTAAATCTATTATTTCATTTTTTATTTTATCTCAAAGTGTATATTTATATTGTTTTTCAAACTTTTTTACTACTTCAAATGTTTGAATCAATAAATCATAGCTATCTTTATAAACTGGTAAGTTATCATATAAAACCATTTTTAACTAAATTTTATTAAATTATTTTTTATTTTTATTAGTTCTGTTTCTTCTGCTTTTAATTTATTATTTCAAAAGGTTTCATTTATATTTCAATCTTTATCAATTAATCTTATAAAATATGAGTCTTTTTCTAATTTTGATAGAATACTTTCTTTTTTATCCTTTGGAAAGCCACATTCTAAAAAAATAAATCAAGATTTTTTATCTATATTTGGATATAATTTATATCAAGTTAATTCTGAAATACAAATAGCACTTTTTTCATAAGTTCT
>CAZJHB010000052.1:0-4079 GCA_964545685.1 uncultured Candidatus Peribacteria bacterium
TTTAATAAATTTTATCATAAATTTTTTATATATGCAAAAATTTATAAAGAATTTGAGTTTTTTTTTTTTTTTTCTATAATTATAATAATATTCGTTTTAAATGTTTATATATTATGCGTGTTAAATATGAAAAAAGTGCTGGAGGAATTGTATATCGTAAAAAAGGGAAAAGTATAGAAATACTTTTACTTAAATGGTTAAATGCTAAAAAAGAAGAAGTATATGTTATTCCTAAATGACACATAGAACCTTGAGAAATAGCTAAACAAGCAGCTATTAGGGAAATTAGTGAAGAAGCTTGATTGTTAGCAAAAGACTTGGAAGTTATAAAATTTGTAACTAAATTAAATTATACTTTTAAAGCTTGATATCTAGATAATAATCCTACAATTGATAAAGATGTTTACCTTTTTTTGGTTAGATATAATTGAACTAAAAAGCCTTATTTTGAAAAAAAGGAAAGATTTGTATGATATCGTTGGTTTTCTCTAGAAGAGTTAAGAAAAGAAAAATTACTTTTTGATATAAATTCTATAATTTCTAGAAATAAATCTTATTTTATATAATTAAATTTGTTTATGTTGAATATATATAATGAAAATACTGATTTGATAATAAGTGATACATGATGAAATAAAATCACTTTAAATAAAGATAACTGTGAAGTTATTTTGGATAATTTTGAGGTAACTTATCCTTGAGAATATGAAAAGTCATGAATATTATTAGAAGTAAAAGAATGGCAAAAAAAATTATTTTATAATTTTTTGGTTGAAGGAGTTCATGTTGTTATTATTAATGATGATACATTTGAATTAAAAGAAGAGATTCTTTCTTTTTTTGGAGATGTTGATATTTTAGTAATAAAATGATCAAAAGCAGCAGCAAAAATTTATGAAAATATAGAAGCAAAAGTTGTTGTACCTTATTGAGAAGAAAAAGATATTTTCTTAAATACTTTATGACAACATGTAGAAGAAATAGAAGAGTATAAGAAAAAATGAGATTTTCATATTGAAAATACTGAGTTTGTTAATTTAAAATAATAATAATAATTTTTAAATTTTATTATTTAATAACTTCTTAAATTAAGAAGTTATAATTTACATATTTATATCTTAATATAAAAATTATGAATATAAGGAATTTTTTAGTAAAATTATTTTTACTTTTAACTATTTGTTCAGGTTTGTTTGGGTACCAAGTAAGTGCTAGTGATGATATAGAATGGGATGATTTGGATTTGCAATATGCAGAATATTTTGAAGATAATGAAGAATTAAAATTGAAATTTATTGTTGAAGATGTAAATGAAGAACCAGATGAATATTATTTTATGCAATTTGATCTTGAAGGTGAAGATTGTGATGAAGCATTTTATTATGATAGTGATGAGAGTTTATTATATGTAGAATGTAATGTTGATATAGATGAAGATGATATAGAAGATGATTATGAAATAGATTATGTGATAATTGATGAGGATAATGATGAACAACTAGATGATACTATAGATATTGATGTTGTTTTTGCAGAAGATATAGATTGGGATGATATTAGTGTAGAAAAAGCAGAATACTCTGAGGAAGAAGAAGAATTGACTATATTAATATATGTAGAAGATATAGAGGATGAACCAAATTTAGATTATGAAATGATATTAGACTTTGATTGAGATGATTATGTTATAGAATTTGATTATGATAGTGATGAAGAAGTATTATTTGCTGAATTTATAATAGAAGTTGGAAAATATGAAGTAGAAGAAGATTATGAATTAGATTATTTAATCTTAGATGAATATTGATATAAATTAGAAGATGATGAAATAGAATTTGATGTAGAGTCAATAGAAAATATAGATTGGGATAATATTAGTGTAGAAAAAGCAGAATATGATGAGGAAGAAGAAGAATTAACAATTTTAGTATATATAGAAGGAATAGAAGAAGAACCAAGTGAAGATTATGAAATGGTATTAGATTTTGATTGAGATGATTATGATGAGGATTTAGATTATGATGAAGATGAAGAATTATTATATGTAGAATTTGTAATAGATGTAGATGAAGATGATATAGAAGAAGATTATGAATTAGATTATGAAATATTAAATGAAGATGGGGAAGAACTTTCAGATGATAGTATAGAATTTGATATAGAATTTATTGAAAGTATAGATTTGTCTGATGTTAATGTAAAATTATCAGAATATGATGAAGATGAAGAAGAATTAACTATATTAATTTATATAGAAGGAATAGAAGAAGAACCAAGTGAAGATTATGAAATGGTATTAGATTTTGATTGAGATGATTATGATGAGGATTTAGATTATGATGAAGATGAAGAATTATTATATGTAGAATTTGTAATAGATGTAGATGAAGATGATATAGAAGAAGATTATGAATTAGATTATGAAATATTAGATGAAGAAGAAGATGAGGTAGCTGATGGAAGTATAGAATTTGAAGTATGAGAATGAAATTCAGAATTTGATTGGGAAAATCTTAGTGTAGAATATGTTGAGTATGATGAAGATGAAGAAGAATTAACTATATCAGTATATGTAGAATGAGTAGATGAAGAACCTAGTGAAGATTATGAAATGATATTAGAATTTGATTGAGAAGAATATGATGAAGAATTTGAATATAATAGTGATGATAAAATATTGTTAGTTAAATTTGTATTAAATATAGATGAAGATAATATAGAAGAGGATTATAAGTTAGATTATATAATAATAGAGGAAGATGAGGTAGCTGATGGAAGTATAGAATTTGAACTATGAGAATGAAGTTCAGAATCTGATAATGTTTCTAGTTCAGATTTAGAATATGAAAGTATTAATATATATTCACATTCTTATGATGATGATGATGAAATTTTATCAATACTAGTATATGTAAATGGAGTAGAAGATGAACCTGAAGAATCTTATAAGATGAAATTAAAATTTGATTGAAGCTATTATGAAAATTCTTTAACATATAATAGTTATAAAGAAAGATTATATGTTAAATTTTCAATTGATGTAGAAGAAGATGATTTAGAAGATACTTATAAATTACCTTATTCAATATTAGATAAAAATGATGATAAATTATTTAGTGATAGTTTAAGTTTAGCAATGAATGAAGATTTAGATTGGAAAACAATGAAAATAAAAAGTTGAATTTATGATGAAGAAACTTGAAAATTAACTTTTTCAGTGTATTTAAATAATATAGATGATAAACCTTTTTATGACTATATAGCAAAAATAGATTGAGATTTATGAACTATTGAAAAAACATTTGAATATGATGATGATATATTAATGGCAGAATTTACAATAGATTTAAATAAAGATGATGTAGAAGATTCATATGATTTATCAATTTTGGTTATTAGTGAAAATTTACATCAAGAACTAACTTGAGAATTTACTATTAAAGTAAAATTTAATTTAAAGAAAGTTGTTGAAAAACCTATAAAATATATTACTCTTTGAGAAGATTTAGATGATGAGAGAGAACAAGAAATAGTTCCTCAAATAGTTACTGCAATAAATAGTTTTATTGAAAGAGTTGCAAAAGCTAAAAAAACAAATGCAAAAATAATTGTTAGATTAGAAACAATGGTTGACCATTTAAATAAATTAGCAACACAAAATCCTAAATATGCTTCAATAGTTGCTGATATGAATTACTTAATAAATAAAGCAATAAGTAAATATGAAGCTTTTGAAGAAGAAGAATAATTAAGTAAAATAAAAAAAATGAAATTTCAGTATGAAATTTCATTTTTTTTTGTTCTAAATTTAATAATTGTAAAAAAATTTGCTTTTTATTACTTTTCTTTTGGAATTATATTATCTATAGCAGCAAAAGTAGCATCTTTTCATTTTGGAATAATTATAGAAACACTATCTCAAATATTTCATTTAAAATGTGTTACTGATGCAGTTAACACTCAATAAGTTTTTCAATCAGATATTACTTGATATTTTTCTTTTTCTTTTGCTAATAATCAAGTTTTCATTTCTCTTTCAATAGGAGAAATTTGCTTGTATAACATTTTTCAATTTCCTT
>CAZJHB010000052.1:4179-7909 GCA_964545685.1 uncultured Candidatus Peribacteria bacterium
TTCATTTCTCTTTCAATAGGAGAAATTTGCTTGTATAACATTTTTCAATTTCCTTCTATTGTAAGTTTTAATTTATCACCTTGAACCATTTTTGATTTTGAAGCATAGTTTACTGGTACAGGATAAGTATTTCAATCACTTCATAACATTTCTTCTCATGTAAATATTCATTCAATGATTTTATTATTTCAACTATTATAATTATTTAATCAGCTTGTATCTAAATTTATTTCAGAATTTAAATTTAAATTATTATCATTTAAAATATCTTTTAATAATTTATTTGCATTTTTTATAGATTTTTCAGCTGAATTTATAAAATCTCTAATAGCTATAATAGTTTTTTTATTATCCATATTTTTATGTTTATTTTTAAATTACATTTTTATTTTACTAGAATTTTTTAAAAAAGTAAATAAAAATTACTTTACATTTTCTAAAAATATATTCCAATTAAGTTTGAAATTCTATCTTGCATTAGTATTGTAGCAAAAAATCATATTGCTAAAAAAGGTCAAAAAGGTATTGTTGTATCAAATTTTGTTTTTTTTCAATTTTTTATTTTTGATCAAACTATAATACTTATTCAAATTATACTTCATGCTAAATAAGTTAGCATCATTCAAGGAAAACTAAGATATATTCAAAGCATAAGTCAAATAAATATAGCAATTCTAAGATCTCATCATCCCATCCATTTTCCTCCTGAGATTATTATTTGTATAAAGAAGAATATAAAAATTCAGAGAGCTCAAATTACTCAATTTAAAATAGGTATATTTTTAAAATCTACATCAAAATTAACTTTGAATAGATATAAACTAGAAATTAAAGCAAGTAGTATTAATATATCTATAATTTCATGAAATTCTTGAAAAATTATTAAATAAAGTCCTCAAATAACAAAAAAACCAAGTAATACTGAATATAATCATAAATCTGTATAACTAATAGGACTAATAAAATTAGTTATAACATTAAAATCATAGACAAAAGTTTGTATTGATAGTATTATAAGAACTCAAATTATTCATATAAGCATTATAGTATCATTAATTTCTAGAAATAATATATCATAAAATACATATATTATTGTTATAAAAGCTATAAATAACCAAAAAATTAATTTTGTTATTTCTACTGGATTTCAAATTAATAAAAAGTCAAAATTAATCAAGGAATATCAAATTAAAGCAAATAATGTTCAAGTTGTTAATTCTAATATAGGATATATTACTGAAACTTTTTCTTTACAATATTTACATTTTCATTTGTTTTTTAACCAAGTGAAGATAGGTATCAATTCTAAAGCTTTTAATACATTATTGCATTTAGGGCAATGACTTCTTCCCAAAAGTATTCATTTTTCTTTCTTTTTTAATCTATATATAATAACAGAAGAAAAACTTCAAAACAAAGTTCAAAGAAGAAAAAGTAGGCTACAAAATATAACAGTCATAATTATTTATAAATAATAAAAATATTTCAAGTATATTATATATAAAAATTATTAAATTTAAAGTATTTTATTTGAAAAGAATTTGACAACATTATAAATGTATTTATAATTAAAAACTAGATTATATTCTTATATTAAGCATTTGGGCTTAAAATAAAGTAATATAGTCATAAAAAATAAAGGAGATATGTTATGAAACGATTACTTCAATTTTTGTTTATCGTTCTGGTTATGTGTGTTTTTAGCATGCCAGTATTTGCAGAACCAAAGGGTTCACAACAAAAGACAGATGATTTGCAACAGGATGTTTCTAATAGTGGAGGAGATGAAATGATGGTTCATCTTGAACCTAAGCAATATCCTGCAGTTACAAGTGACATGTTAACCCCCACTCTTGAGTATGAAGGTCAGGTGATAAAAGTTCAGGGACTTCTGAATGAACTTTCTCCTGCAGTTGCTATTTTGGCTCAAATGTCAGGTGACACATTTATGAAAGGGAATGATAAAACCTTATACAGGTTGACAGATGTTGTTAAAAATGTCATGGCTAATTTCCTGATTATTGCTGAAAATTACAAACCTTTGGATGATCCTTTGGTTTTAGAACTGAAAAAGCGTCTTGCTAAGGTAAGTGCTTATCAATTCGGTCCCGACCGTTTGGACGTATTTGATATTTCAGTAGTTGCCAATGAAGGGAAAGGCTGGGTTGATATTACAATTCGTTATGAAGATGCTAAGGATGATGCTGGAAATGCCATCCGAGTACCGGTAAAACAGAAAGTTCGTTACGCGGTAACCCCGGGACTTTCTGCAACGAAACAAAACGAACGTGAAGTTATCATTGTAGACCGTTTACCCGATGGAGAGTACAAAGTGGCGACCGGTATATTCTACGCTGGAGAGAATACAGTAACAATGTATTGGGATCCCCGTACTTATACCAGGGTTGACTGGCTTTTGGATTATCACAACGCCTGTGCTGACCAAAAAGCTTGGCTATCTTGCAATAAAAGTAAGTGTGTAAAGTACAGTCTAAACGCGACGGTTACAAATTAAAAATTTCATAGCATAAAACATTGAAATAAGACTGGAGTATACTCTAGTCTTATTTTTTTGTATAAAAATTTTTGCAATTTTTAATATTAATATGGTATAATATTTTTGTATTGAAAAATTATATTTTAATTTATAAAAATTATATTATGGGTAAAGAAACTCCAATTGGAACTTCTCTTGAGTTAACAAACACATGATTTACTACAGCAGAACTAATTAAACAATCATTAGATGATGGTGTATCAAAAAATGAGTTAAGAGAAATTGCAAAAAATTATAAAGAAGAAAAAGATAAGATGCAAGAATCTACTAAAAGTAATTTAAATTCTTTGCTTAAAAGTTTTTATATAGAAATGTTAGATAATTGAATGAAGATAAAAGATGAAGCTGATTTAAATACACTTGAGGATAATTTAAGAGCTTTATGATTTAATGTAAAAGTAAACTTAAAACTTGATTTTACTAAAAGTAAAGTAATTACATGAAAAATTAATGGTGATGAATTAATTTTATCAAGAGTATGTATGAATAATACTCAAAATGATGATATGGTTTCTGAAGATGAATTTAATAAAAGTAAAGAGGAAATTAAAGAAGATTTAGATAATATTGTTGAAAATGAAATACAATCAGATATTAGTGCTAAAGTTAATGAATTAACTATTTTATTAAAAGATATTAAATTAACTGAATTATCACAAGCTGAAGAATTAATTTCTACAATAAATAAATTAGGTATTGATGAAAATTCAAGTTCAAAAGCAAAATTTAACAATTTAAAAAATAATTTTAACAATTTAAAAGAAAAATTTAAAAAGGCTAATTTAGATACATTATTAAATGATATTTCTAAGTTACAAAGTAATACTGATTCAGCAAATTTGCAAGAATTAAAGCAAAAAGTAACTGAATTATGAGAAACTATATCAACTTTAGAATGATATTGAAATACAGATTTAGAATCAGAAAAATTAACACTTAATGCTTTAGAAACTATTGTAAAAGATATAGAAACTCAAGTAGATAGGTTTGATAAGTTAGATAAAAGGCTTTTAAAATTATTATCACAAAAATCATTCAGTGTAGCAGATTCATCACATTTAAAAAATGCAAAAGATTTAATAAAAGAAATAGAAAATGTAATTTCTACTTTGTGAGATAATGGTTATAAATTAGATAAATCAAAAATAGAAGGATTTCAAACATTAAAAGATG
>CAZJHB010000053.1:0-7865 GCA_964545685.1 uncultured Candidatus Peribacteria bacterium
AAAAATCTTGTAACATTTCATTGTATTTTATTTTATATTCAGCTATTTTATCAAAATCTTCTTCTACTTGTTTTGTAAACTTATATTGCATCATTTCATTGAAATATTTTTCAAGAAAATCTGTAACCGTAAAAGCAATTTCTGTTGGAGATAAATATTTTTTACTAATTTTTTCTATATAACCTCTATCTATAATAGTAGATATTGTAGGAGCATATGTTGATGGTCTTCAAATTCATTCTCATTCTAATTTTTTAACTAATGACGCTTCTGTATATCTTGCAGGAGGTCTTGAAAAAAATTGAGTTCAAATTAATTCTTTTCATTCAAGAATTTCTCACACTTCAATATTTGGTAACAATCATGAATTTTCATCTTCTGTATCATCATCATCTTTTCATTCAATATAAAGCTTCATAAATCAATCAAATTTTATAACTTCTCATTTAGTCATCCACTCTTGATTTGTTACATTTAATGGAGAAAAAGTAAAAGTAGTTACTTCAATAACTGCTTCTGACATTTGAGAAGCTAAAGTTCTTTTCCATATAAGTGTATATAATTTTAGTTGAGTTGCATCTAGTAAATTTTTTAAACTAGCAGGAGTTTTCAATAAATCAGTTGGTCTAATTGCCTCATGTGCTTCTTGTGCTCAAGCTGATTTTGTTTTATAATTTCTTAATTTATGATATTCAGCTCCAAATTTTTTCTCTATTAGTCATTTTGCTTGAAATTTTGCCTGATCAGATAAATTCAGACTATCAGTTCTCATATAAGTAATTAATCATTGTCTTTCTCATTTTCATAAATCAATTCATTCATATAATCTTTGAGCAATCATCATTGTTTGCTTAACTCAAAAACCAAATTTTCTTGCTGCTTCTTGTTGTAAAGTAGATGTTGTAAAAGGAGCTCAAGGATTTCTTTTAGAATCTTTTTTAGTAGAATTTAAAAGTTTAAATTCTATTTTTTTATCACTTGAAATAACCTCAAATCATTTTTTATTTTTTGTCTCTTTTAAATCTTCAATACTATCTAATAATGTTGCTAAAATTTTTTTCAAATCTTCTTTAGATTTAATTTTTTTTACTTTTCCTCAAACCTTATGTAAAAAAGCTTCAAAACTACTTTGTTCATAAGTTAATTTTACTCATAATTTCCAAGACTCTTTTGGTTTGAAATTTTGTATTTCTTTTTCCTTTTCTACAATCAATTTTACCGCAACTGATTGAACTCTTCAAGCAGATAATCATTTTCTAATCTTTTTCCATAAAACAGGACTTACTTTATATCAAACAAGCCTATCAAGTAATCTTCTAGCTTGTTGAGCATCTACAAGTCCCATATCTATTGTTCTTGGATTTTCAACTGCTGCATTTATAGCTTTTTTTGTTATTTCATGAAATACTATTCTTTTTGTTGTTTTTGGATCTACTTTTAAAGAATTACATAAATGCCATCAAATAGCTTCTCATTCTCTATCTTCATCGGTTGCTATCCATACTTCACTAGATGTTTTAGCAAGTTTTTTTAAATTATTAACGGTTTTTTTCTTATCATCGCTTATTTCATAATCCGGAATAAATCATTTATCTATATCTATTCAAAGTTTCTTTTTTGGTAAATCTCTTATATGTCCCATTGATGCTACCACCTTATAATCAGGCCCTAAGAATTTTTCAATAGTTTTCCCTTTTGCTGGGGATTCCACAATAACTAAATTTTTTGCCATAATTTTTTATTTTAATTTTTACACTCTATTATTTATATTTTTATTTGTACTCTTGTCAAAAAAAAATCCAAAAATGGATTTTTTAATATATATCATAATTTTACATCTTTATATTTCAACTACTCTTTTCACTAAATTTTTATTATCATAAGGAAACTTATAATTTTCTAAATATTTTACGATTCATGCAAAAATACACCATTTATTTAATTTTTCATATATAAAAGAATTTCAAGAATTTTTAATAGGATTAAATTGTATTAATAATGAAGATAAATGAGAGCCTTTTTTAATAATTGGAGTAACTCAATAATTAGTATAATTACTAATATTTACTTCAAGTTGATCAAAAATTGCAAAATCAAATCAAACTAAATCATTTTTATTTATTTTTCAAGTAGCTATAATATTTGTTCATAATTTTTCTGTATCTATTCATGGTATTTCTATTATAAACTCAGCATCCAAATTTAATAATCAATCTCTTAATTCAATTATTAGATCCTTACTTTTTAACTTTATCAATCATAAAGCTTTTGTTTTACTTCTAGATAAAGAAAATTCTTTTTTTAATTTGATTTTTTTAGTATTTTTTAACTCAAAAATATTAGTATTCATAAATAAAATATAAAAATAATTTAAAACTATAATAAGTATAACACATAAACAACAAAAAAAACAAATATATTAGCTTGACAAAAATTAAATTAAAAATATAAATTATTTTTTATTGCTTATATAGTAAAAAAACTTATATTATAAAAGAAAATCTTAAAAAATAATTTAAAATTAATCGAATGAAAAACTTCTGGAATAAACAAATTGAAAAACAATTAAAATTAGTTCTCCTAGCACCTATGGATTGATACTGAGATAGTGCTTATAGACAAGTTATAAAAAAAGTTGCACCAAATGTAATTTGTGTATCTGAATTTTATAGTGCTGATTGACTTGTTCATTCAAAATTTCTTGCTAATTCAGTTCTTCCACATGATAATAGTGAAGATCCTTTAATTATTCAAATTTTTTGAAAAAATCCTGAAATGTTTACTAAAGCTGCAAAAATAATTGAACAAAAAAAATATAATATAGCCGGAATAGATGTAAATATGTGATGTCCAGCAAAAAAAGTTGTAAAAAGCTGACATTGAAGTTCTCTAATAATCAATACAGATACTGCTTTTGAAATAATTAAGCAACTTTCTGAAACAACAAAATTACCTATTTCTGTAAAAACAAGATTGAGTTATGATTGAAATCAAAATCTTATAGATTTTGCAAAGTGATTAGAAAAAGCTTGAGCTAATTTAATTACAATTCATGGTAGGACTATGAAACAAGCATATAGTTGAACAGCAAATCTTGAACCAATTTATGAATTAAAAAAACATTTAAATATACCAATTATATGTAATTGAGACATTAAAAATTATGATGATTGAATGAAAAAAGTTAAAAATCTTGATTGATTCATGATTTGAAGAGCTAGTTTTTGAAATCCTTGGTGTTTTCTTCCTTGAGATTATAAACCTACTTTAAATGAAATCCTTAATATAATGGAATTTCATGCTGCAAAATTAATAGAAACAAAATGAGAGAAAGTTTGAAATTTAGAAATTAGAAAACATCTTGCATTATATTTAAAAAACTTCCCCTGAGTAAAATCATATAGAAAAAGATTAGTAACTACAGAAAGTTTAGAAAATACCAAAAATGTACTCAAAGAAATCAGAGAAGAATTCAAAGATTTTCTAGATAAAAGACCTTGAGCTTGAGAGATTAATAAAGAAAGTTTGTGAATGGAATAAATAAAAAGGAATTAATAAAACTATATTTCACTTTTATATCTAGTAATAAAAACTTACATATATTTAAAGAAAATAATTAATAATATTTCTACTTATTTAAAAAAACATCCATTAAAGTATCTCAAAAATCATCTTTATTTCCGATATTCCTAAAATAATTATCTATAAAATCTCAAATATTAATTTTTAATCCATCAAAAACAGTTTTTATTAATGTTTTTAAAGTAAAAAATACATTATTTTGGATAAAATTTCAAATAAAATCTGATTTAAATTTATTATAACTTGATAAGCTATTTTTTTTATTACCTTTTTTTCATCTCTTTTCTCATCAAAAAATCTTTTCATTATTAAAATAAGTTTTTAATTTTTTTTCATCAAACGATTTTATTATTTTATTTAACAAATCAAAAAGTTCTTCTCAATATTTTTGAATTTTTTTAGCTTCAATACTTCATTTTTTTATCTTTATATCTTCGTTATATAAATTAAATAAATCTAATCATTTAGATAAAACCATATTAATTTCAGAACTATTTTTAGATATAATATCTTGAACGTTTTTTCATAAATCTAATCAAAGTTTTTCCATTTTTGATAATTTTTTCATATCTAATCATTTATTAAATTCACTTAAATCAATTTCAATTAACAAATCTCTTCAGAATTTTGATAATCCCATAAATATATCTTTATTTTTTATTGTTATTTCTCAAGAATCAATGATTTTTTGTAAATTTGGTATTTTATTAATTTGTTTCAAAAATCATAAATTATTTTTTATAACTTGTGAAAATTTTCATTCTCAAATTGATTTTAAAAAAGATATAAGATTATTTCAAAAATCTCTTCATAAAATATTCAATTTTAAGACTTGTCAAAATCATAATTTATCTAAATAAAAATTAATCAAATGTGAAACATTGTCCGAACAGGTATAATTTAAAAAATCAAAAATTAAAGAACAAATATCATCTATATTTTGTGCTGTAACTTTTTGCATATCAATATTTTTTAAATTTTGAGTATTATGTTGGTCTAATCATGATTGCACCAATCTATTTATTGAATAATTATTTAATTTAATAGTATCTTTAAATCAAGATAAAGTTTCCATCCAAAGTATTTCCTCTTTTGATAATTTTTTATTTTTTAAAATATTTTTTAAATATAAAACATCTATATTTGATATAATTTCTTTTCATAATTCCACAAAAGATAAAACTTGATTATTATCTTTAAAATCAATATTTATAGAATTTTTTATCAGATTAATATTATTAGTTAATATACTACCAAATTTTTCTTTACCTATTGAATGTAAAAGTAAAACAATATTTTGTCATAAACTTTGACCTCATATATTAATCTTTAATAAATCTGATAATCAAAAATCTCTAATTAAAGAATTTATAACTTCTCATATCATATATCAATTTTTTTCATTAAGAGTATCAAATATTAATTCATTTAATTTTAATAATTTATCATTATTAATAATAGTCAACTTATCATTAGTTTCTTTTTCTTTTTTCTTTTTAAATTCTATATTTTTTAAATCAGAAACTACTCATGTATCAATAATTTCTTTTATAAATACTGTTTTATTGTTTATTTTTGAATAAATATTGTACATGATATTAATCATTTTATCTTTTGATAAACTATTTCATTCTAATAAATTTTGATTATTATAATATATTTTTTTTATTATATCTTGTTTTATATATTTTTTTAAAATTTGAACAATATCTAAAATTTTTTTATCATTAATAACTAAATTTATTCAAGTTTTTTCCTTTATTATAGATATAAAAGTATCTACATTAGTTCTATTTGATAAGATTTTATCATAAAACAAATCTATTCAAATACTTGATACTTCTTTTAAAACTCATTTATTTTGTTTTATAGAATCAAAACTATCTAATAAAAGTTTAGAAATATCTCATTTTATATCAATATTTCATTTATTTTTATTTATAAATACTGTAAAAATTTTTGATATAAGTGATACTAATTGTGGATTATTTATAACTCAATCTATCAAATCAAAAAATAATTTTTTTTCATTTTTATTATCTATATCTATTCAATTTATTTTAAGAAATTTATTAATTTTTCAATTTTCTTTCAAAAAATTAATTACTAATCATTTATTTTTACTCAAAATATCTCTTAAATCAGTTATAATTAGCTCTATAACTTCTTTTTTTGTAATAAAATTATTTTCTTTATCTCATATTCTTTCATTAAATAAACCTAATCAACTAGCTGTAAACTTATCAACAATTTTTCAAATTAATCAATTATTATCATTTATAATATTAGCTAATTCTTCATTATCATTATATTTAAACTTATCAAGTTTTATTGTACTATTTAAATAGGAATCTCTTAAATTTACTAAAAATTTTTTAATATCAACATTTAAAATATTTTTCATTTCTTTTACAAAAATTTGAAAAAAAATATCAGTTTTTCATTTTAAAACTCATTTTTTTAATAAATAATCAAATATTTCAGATTTTTTAACTCAATATTTTATCCATTTTTTTGCTAATCTACTTAATTCATATTTATTATCATTAATAAAATTAATTATTCATTTAGTTATATCAGTTATAAAATCAGAATTATCTCAAACAGATTTTATTGATTTTTTTAAAATATCATATGTATTTCATATTGTTTTTTTAAATAATTCATAATCTCGTATTGTTTTTTTAAAAGAAGTTAATTTTTCTTTAAATTTAGAAAATATACTTTCTTCTTCCTCTTTATATAAAGATAAATTTTGAATTTCTTGAATTACATTATCTAATCTTTCTATATCAAATTTTACTCAAATAATTAATACTTCTTCAAACAATAATACTATATTATCTTCAAATTGTTCATCTGATATATTTTCCTGAGTTGCCATATTAAAAATATTAATAATATTTTTAATAAATTTCTTTTTATCAGTATTGTTTATATTTGATGAATTAAAAAGATTAATAATAGAGTTGAGGATTCAATTATTTTTAATAAAATCAACATTTGATAAAATAAATAATACTTGATTTGAATTTTTTTTATTTACTATATTTCATAATAAAACAGAAAATTTATTTGCAATATTTAAAGTAATTTTATTTTTTAAATTACTTTCTATTTCTCATTTTCAATATCTATAATCTAATATTTTTACAAAATCACTTTTTGTTCAATTATAAAATTCGTCCAAATATATTATAAATTTATCTTTATCAATTGAATTAATTAAATTTGGTAAATAATTTAAAAGTAAATTTTCAAAATTTGGTATAGTATCTAAATAATTTTTTACTATTGGTATTTTTTTTAATTCTAAAATATAATTTTTTATTTCATCTTTAGTTTTTATTTTAGCTACATCAAAAATATTTTTTATTCATGATCTTAATATAAAATATCAATCCTCTAAATCTTTTGTTACATTTTCTCATTGCTTTCAATTCATTAAATTTAAAAAAAACTGAATCATTTTTTTTCATACTTCAGGTGGAAACAAAAAATTATGTTTTAAAATAGAAATATCATTTTTAAAAATATGATTCTCAGGTAATTTTTTTTCTATATCATCTAGGATCAAAATTAACTCAATATAAATAGAATCAACTGATAAAGAAATTCATCACTGAGATTCAATATTTGATAATACTTTATTTATAATAGATGATATCGTAATATCCAGTAATCATTTAATATTTTCTGCTTTAGAAATATCAATATCTAATTCAATATTTATTTTTTGCTTTTCAAAATCAGATTTTTTAAATTCATATAAATCGGTTTTTACTTTACATGTAATAGCATTAATTCTATTTGAAACATCTCTATTTTTTAAAGATAATTCTTTTAAAAGATTATATTTTGTATCTGTTAATTTTGATTCAACAAAAAAATCAGATTTTTTCTTTAATCATTCTTTTTTTGTTATATATGGAATATTATCTAATCACATATTTATTTTTTATTTTTTATTTATTTTAACATATTTTTTTTAAAATAACAAAAAAATAGTATTTACTTTATAAACTTCCCCCACCCCCAAAAAAAAAATTTAATCTAAATTTTGTTTGATTAAATATTGAAGTGCCCCCCATTTAGTGGAATTAAAAAGGGATTAATTATTATTAAGTAAAAGATAATTTCTGTATTCAACGGGAGTCATCTTTTTTCTATTCCATTGAGGACGATTATTATTGTAATTAAACATATAGTTATCTATATATTTTACAAGTCTCTCATTCAAAAAACTTTTACAGTTTAATGGTTAATTTACTTTTAATTTAAGA
>CAZJHB010000054.1:0-7801 GCA_964545685.1 uncultured Candidatus Peribacteria bacterium
TAAGAGAAAAATATTTGAAATTTATGGAAGAAAGATGACATAAAATAGTGCCATCTTCTTCACTTATTCCTGAAAATGATCCTACTACTTTATTTACAGGGTCATGAATGCAACCAATGGTTCCATATTTACTTTGAGAACCACATCCACTATGAACTCGTATTTGTGATAGTCAAAAATCTTTTAGGTCATGAGATATAGAGGATATTTGAGATAATAGACATACTACTTTTTTTGAAATGCTTGGGAATTGGAGTTTTTGAGATTATTTTAAAAAAGAGCAAGTAAGTTGGATGTTTGAATTTCTTACAAAAGAAGTATGACTTAATCCAGAGAAGTTGTATGTTTCTGTATATAGAGGGAATGAAGCTATTTGAATCTGAAAAGATACAGAAGCAGTAGAATTATGGAAAAAAGAATTCAAAAATGTATGAATTGATGCTAAAGATGTAGATAATGCTGAAACTGATTGAATGCAATGATGAAGAATATTTTATTTTCCTGATAAAGAAAATTGGTGGTCAAGAGCTTGAGTTCCTGAAAATATGCCTGTATGAGAACCTGGTGGTCCAGATTCAGAAATATTTTGGGATTTTTGAGCTGATTTAAAATTACATGAAAATTCTCAGTGGAAAGATCAACCTTGTCATCCTGCTTGTGATTGTTGAAGATTTTTAGAAATTTGAAATAATGTATTTATGCAATATAAAAAAACTGACTCTTGATTTAAAGAATTAGCTGCGAAAAATATAGATTTTGGGTGAGGTTTAGAAAGAATAGCAGTAGCATTGACGGATAATCCAGACGTATTTATGTGAGATTTGTTTGACTGAATTAGGACAAAAATTGAAGAATTAACATGAAAAAAGTATTGAGAAAATAAAAAAGAAACTATGGCTTTTAGAGTAATAATGGATCATTTAAGAGCTGCTACATTTTTGATAGGTGATTGAGCAGTTCCATCAAATAAAGATCAATGATATTTTACAAGAAGACTTATAAGAAGAGCAATTAGATTTGCTAAAGATTTATGAGTAGAAGGTTGATTTATAGATCAAGTTGCACTAGAAGTTATAGATGAATATAAAGATCATTATACTAATTTGGAAGAACAAAGAGATTTTATAGTTTCTGAAATGCAAAAAGAAGAAAAACAATTTTTATCAACTTTGGAAAAATGATTAAGAGAATTTGATAAATTAATTAGAGGACTTGAAATAGCTTTTGAAAGATCTTGAAAAAAAATTGATACTATCGCATGAGCAAAAGCTTTTAGATTGTATGAAACTTATGGTTTTCCTATTGAGATTACTAGTGAATTAGCAGAAGAAAAAGGTTATAAAATTGATCTTGAATGATTTGAAAAAGCAAAAAAATTACACCAAGATAAATCTAGAGCAGGAGCAGAACAAAAATTCAAATGATGATTAGCTGATGATAGTGAAGCAACAACTGCACTTCATTCTGTTACTCATTTGATGCTTGCTGGTCTTAGAAAATATCTTTGAGATGATGTATCACAAAAAGGTTCTAATATTACAGCAGAAAGATTAAGATTTGATTTTAATTATCCAGAAAAAGTAACTAGAGATATATTAGATAAAGTAGAAGATTATGTTAATAATATTATTGAAAAAAATTGTGAAGTATTACTTGAAAATATGGATAAACAAGTAGCAAAAGATACTTGAGTAGTATGAAGCTTTTGGGAAAAATATCCTGAAGTAGTTAAGGTTTATACATTTAAAGATTCGCAAGGTAATATTTATAGTAGAGAACTTTGTTGAGGTCCACATATTGAAAATACTAAATGAATTTGAAGATTTAAAATTAAAAAAGAAGAATCTAGTAGTAAAGGAGTAAGAAGGATTAAGGCAGTTTTGATTAAATAAAACTCCCCCTTAATCCTAAAAAAAACCTCCCCCCAACCCTCTCCTTGTCAGGAGAGGGAGCTAGACCAATTAAATTAATAAAATCTGTTGTCTCTTTCCCCTGATAAGGGGATTCCAAGCTTGGGACAAGAGATAGGTAAGAATTAAGCGAAATTACTTTTTAAAAAAATTTATGAATACAACAAATCAGATTAATGTAGTAACTATTTGATGATGAAATGGTAGTTATAATTTACTCTCAGCAATAAGAGATAACGATGATTATAATATTTCTGCTATTATTTCTATGAGTGATAGTTGAGGTTCTACTTGAGTACTTAGAGAAGAATTATGAGTTTTGCCTCCTTGAGATATTAGAAGGTGAATTATGGCATTATCAAAAGAGCATGAAATTGCTAAGCAACTTTTTGATTATAGGTATGATAAATCTAGTTCTGTATGAGGTCATAATTTGTGAAATCTTTTAATAACAGCTATGGCTGATATTACATGAAATTTTGATAAATGATTAAAACAAATATCAAAGATGTTTAGGGTAAAAGGTAGGGTAGTACCTGTTACTTTGGAATTATCTAATTTAAATGTAGAATTAGAAAATTGATTAATTATAAAATGAGAAAGTAATATTGATGAACCAAAACATGATGTTAATTTAAAGATAAAAAGAGCTTTTTTGACTCCAGAAGTTGAGGCAAACCCTAAGGCTATTAAAGCAATAAAAAAATCAGATATGATAATTTTATCTTTTTGAGATTTGTACACTTCTATTGTTCCAAATTTACTTGTTAAATGAATTAAAGAAGCAATTGCCAAAAATAAAGATGCAAAAGTTGTATATTTTTGCAATGCTATGTCAAAACCATGAGAAACTACAAAATTTTCAGCAATTGATTTTGCTAATGTTATTGAAGAATATTTATGAGAATGAGTACTTGATTATGTTATAGTAAATAACTGATATATATCAGAAAAAATGGTTGAAAAGTATAAGACATTAGAGAATAAAAGTCCAGTAAAAGTAAAAGATAAAAAAGATTTTAAAAATAAAAAATACAAAGTTATAGAAACAGATTTAATCTATGAAAACCAATTTATTAGGTATCATTATGATAAAGTAGCTTGAATTATAGATGATTTGGTTAGGAGGGAGATAAGGTAGAAAAGTTATAAAACAATAATATAATAAGTCAAGTTTTGCTTTATTTTTAAGGTAAAAAATAAGTTGACAATGGTTAATAAAAAAATAATATAAATATATTATTTTTTTATTTTTTTGTATGGTAAAAATTCAAAATAACAAAGCTTTTACTCTAGTAGAACTAATAGTTGTAATCACAATACTAGCTATTCTTTGAACAATAGCTTTTATATCATTACAATGATATTCTAGTCAAGCGAGAGATAGTAAAAGAGTATCTGATATTCAAAATATTAAAAAGAGTTTAGAATTATTTAGTTTGAATACTTGAAAATATCCAATGTCAGATGATTATTTTACAGTAAGTTATGGGAGTCAAGATCTACGGTATCAATGAACAGTTTGAGAGCAAGTTACAACTAATTTATCAAGAAATTTAAATGAAAAACCAATAGATCCATTAACAGGAGCTGAGTATATATATTCAAGAACTTATGCAGGGACTGAATATGAAGTATTGAGTATTTATGAGAGTGATTTGATTTCAATCTCACCCCAACCCTCTCCTCCCAAAGGAGAGGGAGCTAGACCATTAGTTTTTTCTAATACTTATGCGGCTAATGTAAATTATCCTAAGATAAATGGTAATTATAATAATTTGTATTTAAAAGCTTGAATTACATATTTACCAACTCCTAGTATAATAAATGGAAATATATGGGAAAATACAGATATATTATGAAATTCAACATTTTTAGAATCTCAAGTAATAACAGCTTGAGATAATATACCATGAGTATCAACTTGATGATTAAATTGAATGACTGTAAATGTATTTACTTGAGAATTAGATACAAGAATTTGAGAAGATGATAATGGTAATAAAGCTTTGTTAGGACAAGCAATTGTAAATACTTATAGTTGAACAATATTAGTAGGTGATTGAATATATCAGGAAGTAGTAGAGGTATTAAGTTGAGATTATGTAAATTTAGTAGATATATTTGTAATGAATAAAGATAATTTTATAATTACTGATGATTGATTATGAGATACTACACCAAATCTATATTTAAGTTGTACATGAGAAAATATACCAACTCCATTTTCGGCAATAACAAAATATCCATGATGTGATACAGCAGATATAACTGTTTGTAGTTGAAATGGAACATGATATACAATAAGTGCATGTAATGTATGAACTACAACTGCAAGTATTGATCGGACTATATCATGATGAAATTATTTTCAATGGTGAAGAAATAAATGATTTCCTTATGGTGATGATAGTCATGAATCAACACCAATTCCAAATGAAAATTATAATCCAAATAATGATGAATATTGATTTGTAAATTCTCGGGATTGGATAGTGACTCATGATAATAATTTATGGTGAGATAATTCTTGAGCTTGAACAGATGAACAAAGACAATGACCTTGTGCAGACTGATATCATGTACCAAGTTATATTGAATGGACTAATATAATAATAGCATGACAATGGTGAAATAATTGAGCTAATATGCAAATATCACTTAAATTACCTTATGCAGATTCTCGTAGTCGGACTAATAATTATTACTATGATCTCGGTTCTGATGGTGCTTATTGGTCTAGTTCACCTTATGGTGATCGTAGTTATCGTTTGTACTTTCGTTATAATTGAATTAATCCAGCCAATAACGATATTCGTGGTAAGGGGTTCCCTGTGAGATGTTTTAAAAATTAGAAAAAGTTATAGTGATTTAATTAAAAAAGAGATAAATAATAATAAGTACTCTTATAAAAATAGGGGTATTTTTTGTTATTTATATTGAAATAATGATAACATATATGTATATATCGTAGATGGTATAATACATTTTATGCATCGTTGGAAATATTAGCTTAATTGTAAAAAAAAATGGGTGGCTGAGATGATTAAATTTTAATACCTTTATGGCTAGTAAATGATATAAGAATATGATAGTAGATTATAAAAAAGGTTCAATTATCAAAAATGAAAATTATTTGTATAATAAAGCTTCTCAATCTATTTATTCTTTTAGGCCTGATATGGAATGACATGATGTTAATAACCTTATAGAAGATTTAAAAAATCAATGATATGAACTTACAAAAGAAGAGTTTAAAATATATTCACTTTTATCTTTATTGACATCTTGATGAACAATTTCAGCAATAAAAATTTATGAAAATTTGTGTATAAATGAGAAAGAATTTGAGAACCTATAGGATTTGATTTTTGAAATTTTACTTTGTATTTACCAGAATTTAATACTTGCTTAAATAGTAACAATTTTTCTGCAGAAATATTGCAATATATTAGATACTGAAATACTATATATGAATTATGAATTGAAAAAGCTATAGTTTGAGAAAAAGAAGATATTTATACAATTTGATTTGATAAGAAATATTGAAAAAATCATTATGTTTGACAATGTAAAACTAACTGAAGTGATTATAATTTAAGTGTGAAATATCAAAGAGAATTAACAAAAGATTGAAGATTAGCTTTGTGAGTAACTTGAAATTATAATGAATGAGAAATTTGAAGAAATAGAGCTGATATGTGATATTGAAAATCAGCTGTTTCTTTTGATATAAGTTGGAAATTTTAAAAAAAATTAGATGAAATTATATAATTTCATCTAATTTCTCCTCAAGTTCAACCAATTCTTTCTTATCTTCATCAAATTCTCAACTATCTTTTGCTTTTTCAAGCTTTTCTTGAGCAATTTGTTGAGCTTTTTTCATATCTTGTACATATTTTTTAACTTGAGCTTTCGTCATTTTAACATTAGATCATGGAGGTGCAAATTCAGACATAATATTCTTAATTATAAAAGTAAATTATTTTTTCTTTTCTTTAATTTCTCCCCTTTTTAAGGGGAGTACTCTGTAGCGTAGCGGAAGAGGGAGGGGTTAAACTTCTTTTCTTTCTTTCAATGCATTAGCTATTGTAATATTATCAGCATATTCTATATATCCTGATGATAAACCTCTAGATAATTTAGTTATTTTTGTTTTATATTTTAATCATCTTTTGCTAATTTCTTCTATTATATAATTAGAAGTAGCTTCTCACTCTATATTTGGATTTGTTGCTAGTATAATTTCAACATTATTATCATTTTCTAATATTCTTTTAAATAGTGTTTCAAAATTTAAATCTCATATAAATATTCAGTTTACAGGTGATATTGCTCATCATAAAATATGATAAGTTCATCCAAATCATCATGCTTCTTCTAAACTCATCATATCTAGGTATTCTTCAACTACAGCTATCAAATTTTTATTTCTAGATGCAGATCTACAAATACTACATAATTCTACATTTTTATCAGTTAAACAATGACATTTCTTACAAAAAGCAACTCAAGTTTTTATATTATTTAAGTTTTTACTTAAGTTTTTTATATAATTTTCATTTGAATTAAGTAAAAAAAATGCTAATTTTGTAGCTGATTTTTCTCATATTCAAGGTAGGTAACTAATCGAATTAATTAAATTTTTTAAGGCTTCAGGCAAGGAGTTAACAATAAAAAAATAAAATAGAATATAAACTTTATTATATTCTATTTTATTTTTTTCTCAAATTTTATTTATTTAAATATTTTCTGCTTTAGCAAAATTTCTGAAATGTATTAGAAAGGAATGGGGTTAATCATTGTATACATATTGAACATTTTCTTTTATTACTAAATAGTTTGGATTTGTAGCTTTTTCCATACCTTCTAAATTTTTATTTTCTAAAATTGTTCAAAGACTTTCTAGTTCAGCTATTTTAGCGTCAAGTAATTCTTTTTCTATTAATAAGTTTTTCTTTTCTTGTTCTAATATTTTTATATCATATCATTGAGTAGCATTAACATTTAACATCCATACATAATATAGTAAAAGACTAACTATTACAGATAATAAAGTTATATAAGTTGAAGTTATTCAAAAGTTAAAGTATTCTTTTGATTGTTTTCTTTCAGAAGTAAATGTTTTTTTTGTTTTTTTTGTTAATAAATTTGGATTCACAGGGGCTAATGAAGTTAAAATGTAAGATTTATATTATTTTTTTAGCTATTCTGGCTTTTGCACTTCTACTTCTAGGGTTTATTTTTATTTCTTCATAAGTTGGGAGTATAGGTTTTTTATTTAATAATTTTAATTTTTTATGGTGATTACAAGAACATATTAGATCTTTACAGATACAATCTTTTGTTTCTTTTTTAAAAGTTTGTTTTACTATTCTATCTTCTAAAGAGTGAAAACTTATAGCAAAAATTATTCAATCTTTTTCAAGTAATTCTATAGCATCAGACAATGATTTTTCTATATTTTTTAACTCATTGTTTACTTCTATTCTTATTGCTTGAAAAATTCTAGCTTTAACCTTTGGTCATCCTTGTATAATTTCACTTAAATCTTTAGTTGTTTCAAACTTCTTAACTTTTCTTTGTTCTATTATTTTTTGAGCAATTTTATTAGCGCTTGGTTCTTCTCAATATTTTATAAATATTTCTCTTAATTCTTCTTTTTTATAAGAATTTATAATGTTGGCAGCAGTTTTTCATTTTGTTTTATCAAGTCTCATATCAAGAGGTCAATTTAACATAAAACTAAATCATCTATCTGCTTCATCAAGATGTAGAGAAGATAGTCAAAAATCATAATATATTCATGTAATTGTTCTTATATTATTTTTTATTAATTCTTCTTTTAAATTAACAAAATTTGAATTAATAAATATAATATTTATTTTTTT
>CAZJHB010000055.1:0-7523 GCA_964545685.1 uncultured Candidatus Peribacteria bacterium
TCTATTAAATTAACTATTTTTTGTATGTTTTCCATAAATTTTTTATTAATTTTTTTATTATTTTAAATAATAATATTAGTTTGTAAAGAAAAAGTTGATTTTTTAGAAAATTAAATATAATTTATGCACTTTTACATAATAATTTGTAAAAGTTTTAAAATGGAAAAAAAGGAGAATATTGAATGGAAACTATTAGTATCTCAAAACAAGATTTGTATAACTTCTTTATTGAAAATTTATATCAAGAAGAAGATAATTTAAAGAAAATTTATGAACTAGATAAATATAAAGAAAATTTATTATTAAATTTATGATATACAATAATAAGATTTAAAAAAGAACGTACTTAAAAATATTTAATCCACCAAAATTTAGATTAAACCTTTATGGTTTCGTCCTATATAGTTTAAAAAAACTTGACAAACATTTTATTTATATTATAATTTAATTACATATATTTAATAATTTATTCAAAAATGAACACTATTAATAATAAAAATGAAGAAAATAAAAATGAAAATATTCAAGATGCATTAAAAAGAATAAATGAATTACAAGAAGAATTAAAAAATGCTAAACCTACAGAAATTGAAGAAATTATAGATTTAATAGATTTACATCAACAAGTAATAAATCAAATATTGTGAATAAAACAATAAAATCAACATTTTTTAGGAACCTCTGCAAAATTAGTTTTGTAAGTAAAAATTTAAGATTTTTAGTTACAAATTCGAATAAATGAGATAAAAAATAAGTTAATATTATATATTGCTTATTTTTTTGTTATAAAATTTTGATTATTTTAAGAAAATAACTATTCTTTATAATAAAAAAATATTAAAAATGATTATAAAAATGATTAAAATAAAAAATAAAGATTCTATAATAGATATAATTAAAAAAATAGAAAGTTGTAAAGATGAAAAAATTGTGCTTGAGTTTCCTATTGGTAATTCTGTTTTACACAATTATACATCTCTAAAATTATTAAAAAATAAAGCAAAAAATAAAGAACTAATAATTATTACAAATGACATTAATGCTAAAAAAATTTGAAAAAGATTATGAATAAAATATTCTCTTTTAAATAATAATAATGCAATCAAAAATATAGATTTATTAAAATATAACTATACTTTTTCAGAATATTTTGTTTTTTTAATTAAAAGTTATTTAAATGAGATAAAAAACTTTTTTTCAAGAAACAATATAAGTGATTCAATTCTTTTTAAAAACAAAAAGAAAAAAGAAAAAACTAGAATATGATTTTTTCTTTTATGATTATGATTATCTATATTTTTACTTTTTTTTATATTTTATTTTGCAGTAAATGAAACATATATAACAATAAAACCAGAAATTACAATAAAAACTAAAGCAAAAAATTTTATATTTGAAGAAAACTATGAAGAAACTATAAGTGATGATAATATAATAAAAATTTTACCTATATCAACAAATATATCTTTAGAAGATATATTTTGAACAAGTTGAGTAAAACAAGAATGAAATATTCAAAGTAAATGAAAAGTTACTCTATATAACCATTTAGCTGAAAATATAGATTTAATTGATAATTCAAGACTACAAACTGGAAGTTGAATATTATATACTATAGATTGATCTGTAACAATTCCAAAAGCTATAAAATCAAGTTCTTGATCTATTATTCCTTGAAAAATAAATGTAAATATTTCATCTAAATATTTTGATTCGCAGTGAAAATTTGCTTGAGAAAAAGCAAATATTTGAACTTGAGTTTATATGTTTTTCCCTTGATTAAAAGATTTATCAAATAGTATATATGCAGAAAGCATTAGTAATCTCACTTGAGCAACAAATAATTATATAAAAATAGTATGAGAAGAAGATCTTGATAATGCAAAATTATTATTTGAAGAAAAATTAAAAAAAGAAGCTTTAAATGAATTAAAAAATAAAATAAAAGAAAAAAATCAAAACAACAATATAACTTATGAAATTTTATGAATTGATGATATGATAAAATATTCAAATTTGGAAATAAAAAATGTTGATAATATAAAAATATGAGAAGAAAGAAAAAATTTTACACTTACTTGATCTATTCAAATTGATACTTATATTTTTAATAAAGAATCAGTAATAAACAAATTAAAAATTACTATAAATGATTCATTATTAGAAGATGTAGAAAATATAAATTATATAAATGAAAATTCTCTTAGATTATCAAATATAATATACCAATACTCTAATCCATTTGAAGCAAAAATAACTACAGAAATTGAAGTATTTTATTCTCTTAATTTTAAAAGTGATACAAATCAATATTTAGACAAATTAAGAGATAAAATAACGTGACTTGAAATAAATGAAGCAAAAACAATTTTACTTAATAATTCAAAAATAAGTGATGTAAAAATTGAAACTAGACCTTTTTTCATGAAAACAATATCTAATATAAAAAAGAATATATTATTTGAAGTTGATGAATAACCCCCTTCATACCTCGAGCACTTAATTTGGCTTAATGTTAGAAAGAATAAATAGATTATAAAAAAATAATGTAATACATTGTATTACATTATTTTTTTATCTTTTAAAAGTCTTTTTTCTTCCTGTATATCCTCATTTTCTTTCTCAAAATTTACCTCTTTGTCTATCATTTCAATTAAAACTTCTTCTTTGTGAAGAACCTTCTGGTTTTTCTTTAGCTTGAACCACAAGAGGTTTTCTTGGATTCTTCTTTTTGAATACTGCTAAAATCAATTCTGCATCATCAGCTGAAACATTCATAAATGAAAATTCTCTAAGTACTTCTATTCTTCAAATATCTCATAATTTTTCTCCTACTTCTTTTTCTAAAAATTGAATCAAAGTTCATGGAGACATATTATCATTTCTACCTTTAGCTATGAATAACCTCATTTGTCATCAAGTATTTATTTTAACTTCTTCTTTTACTTCTATATAATGTTCTTCATCAAATTGAGTATCATAAGATTCTTTTAAAAGAGCTGAAATAATTTTTTCAGGACTTCATAAATCTAACATTTGTTTAGCTAAACCAAGATAATATTCTCAAGTTTCTCAATCAATTATCTCTTTTATATTATTAATAAGTCCTTTTTTCTTAAATTCAATTACTTGTTTTACATTTGGTAATTTTTCTACTTTAATTTTTTGTTTTATTATTCTTTCAATATAAATAAGACTTCTTGTATCTCTTCTAGAAACAAAACTTATTGCTTCTCATTTATTCCCTGCTCTACCTGTTCTTCAAATTCTATGAGTATAAGTTTCTGGATTATCTGGAAGTGAATAATTAATAACATGTGTAAGATTATTTACATCAATTCATCTTGCAGCAACATCAGTAGCTACCAAAATAGTTATTGTTTTATTTTTAAATCTTGTAAGAGTTTTTTCTCTTTGTTTTTGTTCAATATCACCATGAATTCCCTCTACTTTATAACCTCTAGTCATTAATTTGCTAGCTACTTCATCAACATCTGCTTTTGTTTTACAAAAAATAATTCAATAAAAATCAAATTCTATTTCAATCACTCTACAAAGAGCTTCAAATTTATCTCTTGGACTTACTTTAAAACATTTTTGAACAATGTTTTTATTTGTTAATTCTTCTCTTTTTATAGATATAAAATCATGTTCTTTTATATATTTACCTACTATATCTTTTATAGCTTTAGGCATTGTAGCAGAAAAAAGTAATACTTTTTTTTCTTTGGGTGTATGTTTAATTATTTCTTCAATTTCTTCTTTGAATCAAATATTTAACATTTCATCAGCTTCATCCAAAACAAAATAATTAATATGTTTTACATCCAAAGTTTTTCTTTTTATTAAATGATCTATTACTCTACCAGGTGTTCAAACTACTATTTGTGGTTTTCTTCTAAGTCCTGCTAATTCTGTTCTAATATTTTGTCCTCAATATAGAAGTTGTATTTTTGTATTTCAAGCAAAAGATTTTATTTCCTCAGCTACTTGTATTGCTAATTCCCTTGTTGGAGCTAATATTAATGTTTGAATGTTTTCTGATTTTTCATCTAATCTTTCTAAAATTGGTAATGCAAAAGCTGCAGTTTTACCTGTTCAAGTTTGAGCTTGACCAATAATATCTTTATCTCAATTTAAAAGTAAAGGTATTACTCAAGCTTGTATTGGGCTAGGTTCAGTATAACCTTTCGCTTCAATATATTTTAAAGTTTTTTCAGATAATCATAAGTCTGAAAACTTAATTTTTGATTCCATAAATATAAATTTACAATATAAAATTGTAATAAAAAAAAGATAAACCATACGAGTCTATCTTTCATTTTGAATAAAAAATGAAAATAGAACTTCCAAAAATTATATAGCTTTACTATGAGTTCCTTAGAAAAATTATAAATAAATTCTTTATAAGAATTATTTTTATTCTTAACTCAATGAAAAATATTTTAAAATCGCCATATTTAAAATCGCCATATATTGAGTTTTTTGGAACTTCCTTTTTAAATTACGGCGTGATTATATGAAATAAATAATAAAAAGCAAAAGTTTTTTGAATAAAACTAAATTTAATTATAATATGAGCAAACTATTTACATATAATTTTTACCCATGAAAGTACTAATAATTGAAGACAACCAAATATTATCAAAAAATATAGCAAAATTTTTACAGTTAGAAAAAGTAGATTCTTTTCAAGCTTTTAATTGAAAAGAATGATTATATAATGCAAAAACTCAAGAATATGATTGTATTATACTTGATCTTAATTTATGAGATATTGATGGAATTGAAGTATGTAAAAGATTAAGAAAAAAAGAAAAAAACACTCCTATATTAATATTATCAGCAAGAAATAAATTAAAAGATAAAATAGAATGATTAAAAACTGGCTCTGATGATTATCTAACAAAACCATTTGAATATGAAGAATTAATAGCTAGAATTTATAGTTTAGTAAGAAGATGAAATACATTAAAATCAAATATTATTAAAATTTGAAATATTGAAATAAATACAAACAAAAAAAGAGTATTTAAGCAAGAAAAAGAAATTAAATTATCATCAAATGAATATAATTTAATAGAATATTTAGCTAAAAATAAATGAAATGTAATATCAAAAGAAGAATTACTAGAAAAAGTATGGTGAAATTTAGATAATTATGAATTATCAAGAACTGTTGATGTATATATTTCATATCTTAGAAAAAAAGTTGATAAAAATTTTATAAATACAAGAAAAGGTTTAGGATATATAATTGAATAATAATATGAAAAAATTAACAAAATTTATAAAACAAGAAATAATATTATCTATTTTATTTTGATTTGTTATATTTATTATTTTACTTATAGCTCAAATATTTTTTGAATATAAAGAATACTCTTCTCTAGAAAAAAGTACAAAAGAAAAATTAATCTCAAAATCAACAACAATAGAAACTATTATAAAAAATAATTTTATAAGTATTAATAAAGATGAAAATTATACTCTATATCAAATAGTAAAAAAATGATTAAATAATAGTATTATAATAAAAAATAATAATATAATTATAGATTATTTTCCCATAGAAATAAATAAATATGATTTAGAAAATTTATTTTATATTTCAAAAAATAATTTTATTAATTATAAATGATATAAAATTTATAAAAAAAATTATGAAAAAAGTTATACAATATATACAATAAATGAAAAAAATTATTCTTATATTTATTTTATAAATAGTATATTACTATTTAGTTTAATAGATATTGTTATTTTTATTTTTAGTAGTCTTATTGCTTATTTTTTTGTAAGAAAAATATTAAAAGAATTTAAAAATAATATTCAAAATTTAAAAGAATTTACAGATGATATAAATCATGAATTAAAAACTCCTCTTTCAATAATTAAATCTTCTCTTTCCCTATACATAAAAGAACACTGAAAAAATGAATATATTATTGATACAATAAATGCTTCTAATAATATTAATAATACACTAGAAACAATAACAGATATAGCATTATCTTTTGATAACTATAATAAAAAAGAAAGAATAATACTAAAAAATGAAATAAATAACTTAATAAAAATATATTCTAAAGATATAAAACAAAAAAATATAAAAATTAATATAAATATAAATAAAAATATTAAAATAAATATTTATAAAAATGATTTACTTGTTTGTATCTCAAATATAATAAAAAATGCTATAAAATATTCAAAAAATAAATGAAAAATAGATATTTCTTATAATAAAAACCAAATAAAAATTGAAGATAATTGAATTTGAATTGATAAAAAAAATCTAAATAAAATTTTTAATAGATTTTTTTCTGAACACAATAAAAAATGAACTTGAATTTGATTATCTATCATAAAAAAAATTACCCAAAAAAATTGATGGGTAATTTCTGTAAAAAGTAAAAAAGGAGAAAAGACAACTTTTATTATTCAATTATAGAATTTATTAATTCATCTATTTCATTTTCATTAATTTCCTCCAAACTTTGTAAGATTTCTTCTTCTTTTTGAATTTCTTCATCTAAATTTTCCTCTATATTTGTATTAGGAATTTCAGAAATATCTTCATTTTGTTGATTATTCTCAATTTGATTATTCATATTAGCATCATTCACTTGTACTTTTGTATCTTTATTAAAACAAGAAGATAAAATAAATATTATAGTTAATCATAAAAACAATTTTTTCATAATATAAAATTAATAATTAAAAAATAAAATATATAATTTTTATAAGCAATAGTATAACAAAAAGTATAAAAAATCAAAATAATATGATATAAAAAAAATTAATTTTTTAACATTCCTCTAACATATAATAAGTAGAGTATAAATTGTAAATTAATTTTTACTATATTTTTAATACTTAAAATTATTCTATTATGAAAAAAGCAATTAAATTATTAATTTGTACATTATTAATATCTAGTATTTCATTAACTTGAACATATGCAAAAAATGACAAAGTAAAAACTAATAATGGAAAAGGAAATTCTATAACTACTACTTCTCCTGGAAATACTTCTTCTGGAAATACTAATTCTGGAAATACTAATTCTAATAAAAATAATTCTACAAAAGAAGACAAAAAAACTCAACAACAAGCAAAATTACAAGAATTAAAAGAAAGAAATGAAGCTAAAAAAGTAGCTTTAAAAAAACAATTAAAAACTAAACTTCATACTGCTTTAAGTAATAGATTTCAAGCAGTTGAACAAATGAATGAAGCTAAACAAATTCAAATATATACAAAACTAAGAGCTAATATTAAAAAATTAGAATCTAAACATGAATATACTTGAACAAAAGCTATGATTCTTGAATATCTTAAAGAAGTTGTTGATGAAAAATTAGGAGATACTTGAACTGGTGAAACTGAAACTTGAACTGGTGAAACTGAAACTTGAACTGGCGAAACTGAAACTTGAACTGGCGAAACTGAAACTTGAACTGGTGAAACTGAAACTTGAACTGGTGAAACTGAAACTTGAACTGGTGAAACTGAAACTT
>CAZJHB010000055.1:7623-7798 GCA_964545685.1 uncultured Candidatus Peribacteria bacterium
GAAACCAAAATAATTAATTTTTAGATAAAAAAAATTCCAATATTTTTGGATTTTTTTTTATCTAAAAATAGTTTTTATTGCTGTTAACATTACCTTAATATTATATATTCATTTATATATAGGAGTTACTTTTTTATCTAATCATAACAATCAATAAACTGCTATTTGAGCTGAT
>CAZJHB010000056.1:0-5961 GCA_964545685.1 uncultured Candidatus Peribacteria bacterium
TATAATTGAAGTATTATTTTTTAATTTTTTGAAATATGGAAGTAGAAGATAATTTTTCTAGTTTTACGAATCTGTATGAGATTAGTAAGACTTTGAGGTTTGAGTTGAAGCCAGTGGGGGAGACGCAAAATAATTTAAAATTAGATTGAATAATACAAAAAGATAGAGAAATAGAAGAAAATTATGTCTTAATAAAAGATTTACTTGACGATTTGCATATACTTTTTGTAGAAAAGAGTTTGGAAAATGTAAATTTAGAATTTTTAGATGAATTTTATAATTGTTATATTGAATATAAAAAAGATTCAAAAAATAAAAAAAATATTTCAAATCTTGAAAAAATTACAAAAAATATCAGAAAAGAACTTATAAGTTTTTTTGTAAATGAATGAAATTCTTGGTTACAAAAATATGATTTTTTAAAAAAATGATGAATTTGATTTTTGACTGAAAAAGAAGTTTTGAAATTATTAAAGGAATTAAATCCAGATAAATCTGAAATTATAGAAAAATTTGATAGATTTTTTACTTATTTTTCTAATTTTAATGAATCAAGAAAAAATTTTTATGCTGAGGATGGAAGAGCGTGATCAATTTCAACAAGAGCAATTGATGAAAATTTGATTACTTTTATAGAAAATATAGAAAAATTTAAAAATTTTTATGGAGAAAATGAAGATTGGGTAAATAATAATTTTAGTAAAAAAGAAAAAGAAATTTTTGAGTTAGATTTTTATAATATTTGTTTGTTACAAAAATGAATTGATAATTATAATAAAATAATTTGATGATATTCAGAAGAAAATTGAAATAAAATTGCTTGAATAAACGAAAAAATAAATTTATATAAACAAGATAAAAATCATAATAATTCAAAAGATAAAAAATTTCCAAAATTTGATTTACTTTATAAGCAAATTCTAAGTAAAGTTGATAAAAAAGATTTTATAATTGCGATTGAAGATAATAAAGAACTTTTTGAAGTTTTAGAAAAATCAAAAAAAATAAGTTTAGAAAAAGTAAAAAAATTTGATAATTTATTTACAGAATTTTTTGATAAAAATATTAATTATAATTTAGAAAATATTTATATTTCAAAGGTTTGAATAAATACTATTTCAAATAAATTTTTTGAAAATTGGGATAGTTTTAAATTATATTTAGGGGAAAATAAAAAAGATTTTATAAATTTTTCTCAAATAAAAATCGCTTTAGAAAAAGTAGAAGAAAAATCTATTTTTAAAGAAAAATATTATAAAGATAATATTGCATTTAAAGAAAAAAATAATTATAAAAATTTTTTAAATATTTTTAGATTTGAATTAAAAATTAACATTTCTGAGATAAATAAAAAATTATGAAATTCTGAAGAATTAAATGTAGAAAACTTTAAGAAATGAAAAAAACAAATTAATTATATAAAGAATTTTATGGATTCTATTATGGATTTTTATAAAATGATAAAATATTTTAATATTGTAAAGAATAAAAAGAAAGTTGAACAATATGAAAAAGATGGAAATTTTTATAATGAATATGATAATAATTTTATAGATTTTGAAATTTGGAAAGATTATAATTTAGTTAGAAATTATTTATCAAAAAAAGATATAAAAACTGATAAATTTAAGTTAAACTTTGATAATTCTCAATTTCTAATTGGTTGGGATAAGGATAAAGAAAAAGAAAGATATTGAGTTATTTTGAAAAAAGATCAAAAATATTTTTTATGAATTTTAAAAAAATGATTTCATGTTATTTTTTCTGATTATGAATATCAAAATGAGGAAGAATATTATGAAAAAATGGAATATAAACAAAATCCTTGAGCTTCAAAAATGTTTCCTAAATGTAGTACACAATTAAAAGATGTAAAAAAACATTTTCAAAGTTCATCTGAAGATTATATATTAAATTCAAAAAGTTTTATATCACCATTAATAATTACTAAAAAAATATTTGATTTAAATAATATAAAATATGATAAGAATGATATTACAAAATTAGATGAAAAAAATTGAATTAAGAAGTTTCAAAAAGAATATTTAAAGATATCGTGAGATGAAAATTGATTTAAAGAATCTTTGAATTTATGGATTAATTTTTGTAAAGATTTTTCACAAAAATATAAAACGTGGCAATCATTTGATTTTTCTAATATAAAAAAATCAATTGATTATAATTCATTAGATGAGTTTTATTTAGATATTGAAAAAGCTAGTTATAATTTAGATTTTAGAAAAATATCATCAAATTTTATAAAAGAACAAGTTGAAGAATGAAATTTTTATCTATTTCAAATTTATAATAAAGATTTTTCACCTTTTAAAAAGTCTTGAACAAATGAAAATATACATACAAAATATTTTAAATTACTTTTTGATGAACAAAATTTAGAAAATTTAAAAATAAAACTTAGTTGATGAGCTGAAATATTTTTTAGAGATAAAACAAAAAATTTAAAACAGAGAGTAAGAAAAGTAAAAGATTCTCAATGACAAAATGAAGAAAAAATTTTTTACAAAGATAAAAATTGAGAAAAACAAAAAGTGTTGGAACATAGAAGATATGCAGATGACAAGATTTTATTTCATATTTCAGTTACCTTAAATGCAAATGCTTGAGATAAATATAAATTTAATTCATTTATTAATGAAAGGTTTATAAACAAAAATAAAGATGTAAAAATTATTTGAATTGATAGATGAGAAAAACACTTAGCTTATTATTCTGTTATTGATAAGGATTGACAAATAATTGAAACGGATACTTTAAATGTAATAAAATCAAAAGATTGAAAGAAAACTGACTATTTAAAATTATTAGAGCAAAAACAAAAATCTAGAGCTGATTGAAGACTTTCTTGGTGAGAAATAGAAAATATCAAAGAGTTAAAAAACTGATATATTTCACAAGTTGTTTATAAATTAGTTGAACTTATTATAGAACATAATGCAATTATCGTATTTGAAGATTTGAATAGTTGATTTAAAAGATGAAGACAAAAAATAGAAAAGCAAATTTATCAAAAACTTGAACTTGCTTTAGCAAAAAAATTAAATTATCTTACTTTTAAGGATAGAAAAAATAATGAGATTTGATGATATTTGAATTGAATACAATTAGTATGAAAAGTTAATGATTATTCTGATATTTGAAATTATAAACAATCTGGAATAGTGTTTTATACAAATCCTGCTTATACTTCAACTACATGTCCAATTTGTGGATGGAGAAAAACATTAAAATTTCCTAGAAATTTATCAAAACAAAGTATTTTAAATTTTTTTGAAAATATTGAAATAAACTTTGATTGAGAAAAATTTTCTTTTACATATTCTTACTTTAACAAAAAGAAGAAATGAAATATAGAGAAAGAATTTATAGTTTATTCAAATGTAAAAAGAATTAAATATGATAGAAAAAGAATGGAAAATTTTGAAGTAGATATAAATGAAAAATTATTAGAACTTTTTAATGAGTTTGATTTAAATTGAAATATAAATAATCAATTACAAGAAAAAGAATTACCAGTTGATAATTTTTTAAAACCTTTGTTTTATTGTTTTAAAGATATAAACCAAATTAGAAATTCTGATTCAAATAGTAATAAAGATATTATTTCTTGTCCAAGTTGTTTGTATAACTCTGATGATTGATTCCAATGAAAAGAATTTAATTGAGATGCAAATTGAGCTTATAATATTGCTAGAAAATGACTTATTATTTTAGAAAATATTGACGTAAATCCAGATAAGCCAAATTTGTTTATAAGTGAAAGTGACTGGGACAATTTCCTAAATAAATCAAAATAATTTACCAAATTAAACAAAAATATGATATAATTTTACTATATCATATTTTTTTACTAAAAAAATTATGGAAAACTACATCAAACTTTCAACTTTAAACGATTTTATTTTTTGCCCAAAATCAATCTACTATCATAAACTTTATGATAATTATGATAAAAATATTTATCATGAACAAGCACAAAAAGAGTGAACCATAGTACATGAATCAATTGATAATAAAACCTATTCAACTAAAAAAAATATTTTACAAAGTTTATCTGTTTATAGTGAAGATTTTAAAATTTCATGAAAAATAGATATTTTTAACAAAGAAACTTGAGAGTTAATAGAAAGAAAAAATCAGATTAAAACTTCACCCCTAATCCCTCTCCTTCAAGGAGAGGGGAAAAATAAAGAATCTCCAATAATTTACAAATGACAAAAGTTTCAACTTTGGTGACAAATGTATTGTTTGGAAGAAATGTGATATCATGTACAAAGTTTATGGATTTATAGTGTAAAAGATAATAAAAAATATAGAATTTATAGACCAAGTACAAAACAATTTATAGAATTTCAAGATATTTTGGAAGAATATAGAAAGTTTGATTTATTTCAGAAAAATTGGAAACAAAATACAAATAAATGTTTGAAGTGTATTTATAAAGAACTTTGTGATTATTACATTTGAGAAGTATATCCACAATTAAAGTTGTTTTAAGAATTATTCATTATTCACTATTAATTATTAATTAACTTATTATGTTATCAGTACCAGATTTTGAAGAAAAACAGATTATTTTTATAGAAAGTTTTGATACAAAAAATATAAACTTTGAGAATGAAAATTTAGTTATAAAAGAAGATTGAAGAATAAAAAATAAAGTAAGTATGTATAAAATATTTACAATATTTTTGATTTGAGAAACAACTATTACAAGTGTATTAATTAGAAAATTTCAACAGTTTTGAATTATTTTGATTTTGATGAAGAAGAATCTTCTACCTTATTTGGTAGTATGAAGTGAAACAGAATGAAATTTTGTACTTAGAAAAAAACAATATGAAAAAACAGAAGAAGAAATGTTGGAGATTGCAAAGAATTTGATTTTGTTAAAAACCAAAAATCAACTAAATTTATTAAAACTTATTAGAGATAAACCAGATTTTGTAAAAGATGATATAAAGAAAATATCAGAAATTATCTCAAAAATCGATGATGTTTCAAATTATGAAAGTTTGTTATGATTTGAATGAAATGTTTCTAAATTGTTTTTTGGTAATTATTTTTGAAAGATTTGATGGTACAAAAGAGCACCGAGAACAAAATGTGATATACAAAATTTGCTTTTGGATATATGATATACTTATTTATTTCATTTTATAGAAGCACTTTTAAGACTTTATTGATTTGATAACTATTATTGAGTTTATCATAGAACATGGTATCAAAGGAAGTCTTTAGCTCTTGATTTGATGGAACCTTTTAGGTGTGTAATTGATAAGGCATTATTGAAAGCATATAATTTATGACAAATAAATACAAAAGATTTTAGATTTACTAATTGAGCATATTGTTTAGATTGGAAAAATTCTAGAAAATATAACAAAATATTTTTTACTGAAATAATGAGATATAAAATGGAAATGTTTAAGTTCATAAAAGAATATTATCAATTTTTTATGAAGGGAAGGGAACATTTTCCAGAATTTGAAATATAAATTGCTTTTTTTAAACAATAAGTATACTTTCTAAAAATAATATTATAATAATTTTAGAAAGTATGTTTATAAGAGAAAAATATTTAGAAAAAATTTTAAAATATCTTGATAATAATTCATTAATTAAGATTTTAATATGACAAAGAAGAGCTTGAAAAAGCTATATAATGAAACAAATTATAAATTTTTTAAGTTCAGAAAAATGAATTTTAGATAAAAATATTTTGTATATAAATTTAGAAATAGATTTTTTAAAATATAAAACTATAAAAGATTTAGATATTTTTATAAAAACTTATTTGAAAGAAAATAATGTACAAAAAAGAGTTTATTTGTTTATTGATGAAGTACAAGAATTAGTTTGATGGGAAAAATTAATAAATTCGTATAGAGCAGATGACAATTTTGATTGTGATATATTTATTACTGGTTCAAATGCAAGTTT
>CAZJHB010000056.1:6061-7573 GCA_964545685.1 uncultured Candidatus Peribacteria bacterium
TATTTCAAATATTTCAAATTTACTATCTATTAATTCAATAGTTAAAAAATTGAAGTGACAATGAATAAAATCAAATACTATTACTATTTGAAATTATTTAAGATATTTAGAAGAAACATTTATACTTCATTCTTGTCAAAGGTATGATTTACAATGAAAAAAAATATTAGAGTGAGAAAAAAAATATTATTTAAATGATTTATGATTTAAAAATTATTTTTTTTGAAAATATGATAGTTGATTATGAAAAGAGTTAGAAAATATAGTATTTTTACATTTTAAAAGATTATGATATCAAGTTTATACTTGAAATATTTGAAATTTAGAAATTGATTTTGTAGTAGAAAAATGAAAAGAAAGAAAATATATTCAAGTAGCTTATTTAATTAGTGATGAAAGTGTTTTGGATAGAGAATTTTGAAATTTATTAAAAATAAAGGATAATTATGAAAAAATAGTTTTAAGTTTGGATGATATTTTAGTAAAAGATTATAAATGAATTAAACATTTTAATATTTGGACATTTTTAACAAAAAAATAATGTGTGTATATAATTTTATAAAAGAAAGAGAATATTTTTTAGAATGTAAAATATAATTTATTTATTAATTATTTCTTTATGTTTATAGTTACTTATGACATACATGATGATAAAATTAGGACAAAGTTTTCAAGACTTTTGAAAAAATTTTGAAGGAGGATTCAATATAGTGTTTTTGAAATCAAAAATAGTAAAAGAATTTTAAATATTGTTCTTACAGAAATAGAAAATGTTATTGCTCCAAAGTTTACAGGTGCTGATAGTATTTTGATAATTCCAGTTAGTGATTCAATAAATGAGAAGATGATTAGGTATGGGCAACCAGCAATGGAAGAAGAAGAAATTTTATTTTTGTAGAAAATAATTTGATTTTGTAAATACAATTAATATAATGTCTATACATTTTTAATAATAAAATTTGTATGACAAAACAAGAAAAATTAATTAAAATATTTTTAGAAAATCCTAAAAGTTTAAAATATAGAGATATACAAAAACTTTTTGAGCAGGGAAATTATTCAATTGATTGGTGAAAGTGAAGTCATAGAAAAATTATTCATAAAAAAAGTAATAAGATTATGGTTATACCAATACATAATAATGATATAAATCCTGTATATAAGAGAAAACTTAGAGATTTTTACTTAAATAATAAATAAAATTATGAAAAATATTATCTATATTCCTTATTGAACTAATAAATATCCTTTATATATTACAAAATCTACTGATCCAGAAGATGAATGAAATGATAATATAGTTCATTTAGAATGTAAAGAAGCTTGATTAGATCAAGATTATTTACTTGAAGATTTATGAGCATTACTTGAAGTAATTCCAGATTTGATTAAAGAACAAAAAGAAAAAAGAAAAAAAGATGTTATTAATTTAAGAATTACAAGAGAAGAAAAGATAAAAATAGAAACTTTAGCTAATATGAAGTGATATAAAAATATTAGTTCATATATTAG
>CAZJHB010000057.1:0-3401 GCA_964545685.1 uncultured Candidatus Peribacteria bacterium
TTTATTGATAGAATAATTGATGAACAAAAAATTACAATTTAACTCATAATTTTTCTAATGAAAATACAATAAAAACTCATCTATTAAAGATGAGTTTTTAATTTAAGAATTATATTTTTTAAATTAAATTATTCTTGGTTTTCTTATTTTTTTCAATTTTAAAAATTCTATAAGTTTCCTTTTTATTCTTATTTAATTGTTCGTAAAACATAATATCCTAATTAAATTTTTATTTTTTTACAATTTTTCTATTTCTTGTAGTTGATTTTATAGTTAACATAGAAATTCTTTCATCAATTTCTTTATCTTCATTTTTTAAGTTTTTTATTTTTGAATTATGATCTTCTACTTGTATTTCTAACCTTTTTATATGATTTTTTAATTCTTCTATAGAATTTTCATCTTCTTTTATATAATAGTCTATTTTTTCTTTTCTTTGAACTAATTGATCAATGAAATTCTGAGTAGCTTTTTCTAAATCAAAAATATCAATATTATTTGTGCTAATAGATGGGCTATTATTGCTAGAATTATCTCAAAATGAAAATTCTAAATCATCTTTTTTATTTTCAGTTTCTTCTATAATTGGTAATTCTATATCTTTTTTTTCTTCTTTATTCATATTTTCCTCTTCGGTTCAAAAATCTAATGAGAAATCTTCTTCATTGTTTATTTCTGATTCGTTTATTGTTACTGTTTCAGAAACTTTTTTTGGATCCTCTATATCTTCTGTATTTTTTTCTAATTTAGATTTATCTTCATCTAAATTAATAATTTCAGAAATTTCATCACTATCATCAGATAATGAGATAATATCATCATTTTTTCCTTTCTTTTCTTCTAAAGTAGTTAACTCATCATCTAATGAATTATCATCTTCTAATATAATTAACTCATCATCATCATTATCTTTCTTAGTTCAAAATCACATAATTTTTAAGTTTATAAAAATATTATACATTAATATAATACCATTTTTATTTTTTTTAGTCAAAAATTTGATATATTTTTTTTTATTGATATAATCTTTTCTACAATTTTTACATTTTAATTTTAAAAAATATGGATTTTTCTAAAGCGCAAGAAATGATGAAACTTCAACAAGAAGCTATGAAAATAAAAAAAGAACTAGAAAATACACAAATAGAAGCTGAAGTAGATGGACTTGTTATAACTGTTAACTGAGAAATGAAAGTTGATAAAACTGATTTTGAAACAGATTTCTTAATTCCTGGACTAGATAAAGGACAAAAAGAAAAATTAGAAAATGCTATTACAGCAGCAATTAACAAATGAGTTAAAAAATCTCAAGAAATTGCAGCTGAAAAAATGCAATGAGTAATGTGACAAATGTGATTTGGTTGAGGTGCTGGTGGTTGAATGGGGTTACCTGGTATGTAGAAAATATTTTTTTATCAAAAAAACAGAGATTTTATATCTCTGTTTTTTTTTGATAGCTTTTTATCTTATATATAAAGTTCAAGTATTATTTGGATATGTTGAATCAACTGGTCACAAACAATTTAAATAAGTAGGATGATTAAAGAAAAATACCACTTTTTGAGAATTGCTTCATGTGAAATTTGCTGTCAATCAATACATATATCAAGAATCTCAACTTCAATAATAATTAATAGTTTCACTAGTTTCCGTTCATCAAGCACAGTCCGATATAGCATGAGAAGACATATCAAAATTACAAGTTTTTCTAAAATATCTTGTTCATATAGATTCTCAATATCAACAAGTAAGTTTATATGAATTAATTTCAGATGAAAGATTATTAATAGCGTTTATATTTACATCACTTAATTTACTTATAGATTTAGCTGGGGTAGGAGTTCATCATATTGCGTCTGTAGTAACTATTGATGAAGTTACATCTTTGGACATTGTAGCAACTAAAGTCCATCCTCATCAATCTGTTGTCATATCACAATATACTTCAAATCATATTCAATTTTCTTCTGGATCTATTGTATATATTCAATCAGATGAATTTAAATCATTATCTAAAATCTCCTTACAATTTTTAAATAAGACAATATTATTAGTATCTGAACTTCTATATTCTACGCTACCTAAAACTACTACATCTACAAAATCAACCATTTCTCAAGTACTTGTTCTAGATAATAAATCTGCATACATTGTATCACTTGCTAAATCTGATCAACTATAAGCTGATTGAATTGCTTCTACTAATGCCATTTTTGCAGTATCTGTCGAATTACTAGTTATTGTTCATTCATAATATGCAAAATTTACATTAAGCCCTCAAGTACTTACTAAAGGTAAATTATTTCATCATGTAATAATTTGTGATTTTATTAAATTATCATCCAAATCATCATGGGGTACTATTTCTGCATTAATAATACTAGGTGTAGGAATATAAAAACTTGATGTTTTCATATAAATTCAGTTATAATTACCATCTATTTTTGCATAATCTTGGGTTTCAGCATTAGTACTAGAAAAAAATAATGTTCTAGCTCCCTCTCCTCTCAAAGGAGAGGGTTGGGGTGAGGTTCATATTAAATCTGATTCATACAATCCCAAAACTTCATATTCTGTTTGACTATGTGTTGTTGAATATATATATTCTAAACCTGTACTAGGATCTAGTGGTTTTTCATTTAAATTTCTTGATACATTTGTTGCTACTTGGTCTCAAACTGTTCATTGATACCGTAATACTTCTCAGGAATATGACATTGTTATTGAATCATCTGGTTCTGGATATTTTCAAGTATTTAAACTAAATAATTCTACACTCTTTTTGATATTGGAAATATCTGATAATCTTTTACTATCTCTAGCTTGAGATGAATATCACTGTAATGAAATAAATGCTATTGTTCATAATATAGCTAATATTGTAATTACTACAATTAATTCTACTAAAGTGAAAGCCCATTTAGTGTACGCAGGCCTGCGTACACTACTGTTTTGTTTATTTCTAATTTTCATAAAAAAATGTATAAAAAAATATAGTATTTAATATGTAAATATTATATTTTTATGCTTTTTTGTCAAATGATTTTTTACTTTAAAAATCAAATAAAGTATTGACTACATTACCTTTAATATGTATAATATATTTACCAATCTTTTTCACCTCAATTATTGAACATACTATCAAACATAGACTCAAATGGATCAGTATTGTCTGAAGTTTTGTTAAAAAAATCTTGATATTCTCATTCTTGTTCCTCTAAGCTTTCAATATACTTTTTTACTTGTTGATATTCTCAATTACTCATTTGTGTAACTGAATTTTCTTCTCATTCTCAATTATTTTCATTATTATTACTTGAACTTGATTTTTCAGTTTCATCTGAATCTTCTTCTCATTCTCAATTACTACTTTCTTGTTCTGATTTTTCTTGATTTTGTTC